>JBGOTD010000023.1:0-10426 GCA_041476285.1 Candidatus Micrarchaeaceae archaeon | reverse complement strand
GGTGGCTTCATCATAATATGGTGTCTTGGCTATTATCCCTTTTGCAAATTTACAAAATTCGCTAACGTCATTTTCTTTTAATTTTTCTATTTTCATAAAATCTCAATGTATTTAAACATATTAGCTATCATATAATATTATAAAGCAGTATTTGTCCAATGGACTTGATGCCATAAGTCCGCAGAGTCTAATCTAATGATAAAATAAAAGGAACGATGGTAAAATAAATACAAGAGATGTGCATGTTGCTTGGTGTTGTTGGTCTAAGTGGTTCAGGAAAGGACACAGTTGCACAATATCTTGTCGAGCACTATAATTTTGTGCACAAGGATCTGGGCCAAGAAATTAGAAATGAACTTAAGAGGCTTGGGAAAAACTTTCTGGACAGAAGCGAAATGATTCTATTAGCGAACGAGTACCGCCAAAAATTCGGTTTCAATTATTGGTGTAAAAAGACAGTAGAATCTGTAAATTCAAAAGATTTGATAATAACGTCTATCCGTAATCCTTCAGAAGTTGACGAAATAAATGCCCGCGGCGGGACAATTGTGGGATTATTTGCAGATCAAAAAGTCCGGTTTGAACGCACGGTTGCAAGAGTAAAAGAAAATTCAAGCGCACATGGAGATGTGCTTAGCTTTGAGGACTTCAAGACAAAGGAAAAAAGAGAACTTGAGAATACCGACCCTGCAAAACAGCAGCTGCTTAAATGCATCTCAATGGTCGAATACAAATTGGATAATAACGGTTCTATCGAACAACTTGAAGCGGAAATTGAGGCACTGCTCGAAAAACTAAGTGGCAAATTAAGATTATAAGCTGCAGCAAAAGCCTTCGACAGAGTGCTTACGTTCATTCCTTTAGGTACCTTTTCATCTTTGTCCAATAATGTTCTTTCCAGCCACTGCTTATGTCCCTGTACACACTTACTGGCACTCCTTTCTGCGTAAAGACCAGTAGTGTGCCAGTTCCTTTCCTTTTTAGTTCAAACGTAACAACTGAAAAATGTGACTCTGGCCAATCCGAGCCTCTCCACTTCTGGACTATTTTTTTGTTAGGCACGAGCTTAATGTTCTTGCCCTCTATCCAACCGTCATAAGCTTCGAATTTTCCGCCAACATTCTTGCTTATTTTTGCATCAGCTTCGGTAAATGCGGAATGCTTCTTGGAGTCCATCAGCAATTCGTACAATTTAGCCGGATCTGTCTTGAAAGATGCAGTTTGCCTTATTGATTTGGTTTTCAACTCATTTTTCATGTGAACACATTATATAATAAAACAAAAGTAACATTTAATATCATTAAGAAATATAAATAATAAATGTTTGTTTTCAGACTGTGATACTTATGATGCCGAATATAGATCCAAGGACAATGAAGAATTTAATGGCAAAAATGGGGATAAAATCATCCGAGATAAGTGCACAAAGGGTTGTGATAGAAACAAGCGACAAGAACATCATAATAGAGAACCCCCAGATTACAAAAATAGAGGCGCAGGGCACTGTAAGCTTCCAGATCAGCGGCGAAATAAAGGAAAGCGAAAAGGCGTTGCAGATAAACATAACTGACGAAGACATAGACCTTGTTGCAGAGAAAACCGGCTTAACAGACAAGGAGCTTATAAGGAATAAGCTTATGGAAGAGAAGGGAGACATAGCAAAGACAATACTTGACCTTACAAATGAGAAAGAGGACTAATACTTTATCCTGAATGCATATGCATACGGAATGCTATTCACCTTTCTTATGCTATCCTTGTGTATTATCTCGCCCTTCATTGCGGCATCAACCGATTCCTTGCCAACGATGTTCGCAGAATAGAGCTTTTTCGGCTTTAGCATTGCTACTGCCTTTTCCGTATTTACGAGTTCGCCCTTGTAGAAGTCTGAGTAGTCTCTTATGTTTATCTCAAGCTCGCCCTTCTTCAGCACCTTCTCTATGAGCGAGGAATCGCACATGGCAATTATGTTGCCATTTTCCGTGTTGTGTATTTTTATGTATATCATCCATTCAACCGTATTTGAATAGGAAAACAGTTGCGAGCATGTACAAAAAGCCATACCACGTCAGCCAGATTCCTCCGGCAATGTTCGCCTCGGACAATGCTACGTATGCGAGCACGAACATAATTGATGCAAAAACAATCTCGGTTTTTGTTTTGTAAATCTGGTAGAATATGCCATTCGAATTCTTCGGCTTCAGCCTGTTCCAGTTTGCTCCGGGATTCATGTTTATGAATGCGGCTATGGCTGCCTTTGTCCTTACAAACGCAAGCGCATAGTTCAGGAAGAATACCATAAGGCCCTTGCTCCATGATTTGAAATATATCTTCGTTAGTATAACGGGGGTAAGCAATGACAATGAAAATGCAAAGAATCCCAAAAGTTCAAGATCCCAACTCAGGTTGTTTTCTGTAAGCAGCGCCGCGATCTTTATATGCGCAAATGGCACGTTCGAGAATACGATGCCTATCGATATGAGCGTGAATAGTATGAGCACAATAGATAGATAATTCAGTCCAAAGCCGTGTGCTATGTAGTCCATGTTGGAAAGCGGCGATCCCTTGGTGAATCCCTTCCTCTTGAAGAAATACCCTATGAATTGGGTATCGCCGTAGTTGTAGCGCCACTGTTGCTTCAAAAGATCAGTAAAGGTCTTTATCGGCCTGCCAAGCGCATAGACCTTTGGCACGTACAGGCTCTTGTAATTATGCATGTCAGACTCGAAGCTGAAGAAAGTATCCTCTATTATATATTCGGGAAAGCCCCCTATCTTGTCTAAAGCGCTTCTTCTTATCAGGCCGCATGACCCTGCAAATACCGCTGTATTGTTCAGCGCCCTTGCCGGCTGTATGAACTTGAAGAAAAATGCATCAAATATGTCAACAGAATCGGAAAAGAAATTGCCTTTAGAGTACCTCTTCTCCGTTTGGATGTAGGATATTTTCTCATCATCAAAATAAGGCAGCAGGTCTACAAGGAAATTCCTGTCAATTATCCTCTCATCCGAATCAAATATTGCAAGGAATTCCCCTTTTGAATGCTTAAGCATGTTGTTAAGGGCACCTGCCTTGAAGCCGTCACGTTTGGCTCTATGAATATAATTGATGCCGTATTTTGTTGCAATGCCTTTGAGTCCTTTTGCAACCTTCGCATCTGTTGAGTCGTCAAGCAGATATACCTCAAGCTTGTTTCTCGGATAATTTATCTTTAGAAGCTCCTTTAGGTTCGCCCCCACCATTTTTGGATCTTCATTATATGCAGGGATTGCCACAGTAACTGTTGGAAATCTGGAAACAGGCTTTAGTTTGCTCTTTATCCCGTCTAGATAATCATCATAAAGGAAGGATCTATAATACCAGACCGAGGCGTGGATGTTGAATATGGCAGCAACCACGGAAAGTATCGCAAAGGCTGTTGCAAGCAGATACGTGTAAAGGTTTACTGCTACATAAAATAAGTACACAGAGAAACCGATGCCTGCTATCGACAATATAATAAACAGTAGCACTGTAAGGATTCTGCCTGTTAATAGTCTACTATATCCTTTATGCATAAAGACCAGTCGTATTCTAATTATTTATAGTTAAATATGCTTATTAAATTGCATCTTTAAATAAGTATTGCTTTGTTAAGGGAATGATGACATGCCGGGATGGCGGAATCCGGTAACGCGCCAGTTAATCAGGCGAAACTCGAGATCTGGTTTCCGAAAGGAAGTTTGGGTTCGAATCCCAATCCCGGCGCATCTTATATTTATTTTTTTATTTCCTCTATAAATTCTCCTGTAAGAACTGTCGCATATGAACCCGCAGGCAAAGAAAACTTTAGCTCAAGCGTTTCCTGCTTCTCATTATAGCTATGTGAGATCTCCTTAAACGGTGCGAAGAGCACCCTGTAAGTGCCCTTTGAATTAAGCTCGTTTAACCCCTTTACTTTAAACGACTCAGGATCTAGCCCAAGCTCTTCAAGTATCTCCTTTTCAGTATCAGTAACCGAAGTCGTGCTGTAACCGACCATGTTGCCCACTATAAACTTCCCTTTGCTGTTATCGGCGCCGAACTTTGCCACATTTGATATATCAGGAAACCCAAAAAAATTCTCAGGACAGACAAAATCATCAGGTGTTGGTTTTATCCCCCCGTTGGTTATTCTCTCTTCAAGCACCCTGTTGAATATGTGTGCCTCCACGGAATGTACGAACATCAATGATATGGAACGCGGAAGCTTCCTGATGGCATTTGCATAATTGTCAGGGAATTGTGCAAGATACTCTATCACAGACCTCTCATATTTGAGGTATTCTGGGAAATATTTTAACGCCTCCTTGAAATCCATCTCCTTGGCAAGCCTTTCTCTTGCCGCTCTTGCATCTACATTCGTCTCATTTTGGGCTTCTGTGAGGAATCTCAAAGCCGCGCTCCTGAAGTCGCCTTTAAGCATGTCAGTGCCTACTGCAAGATTTGTATTCCTGTTTCCAAAACGCTGCTCACCGAAGTAATTCGGAAAGACTCCATCAAGTTCTGAAATTATTGAATCTAATCCATCATAATCCGAAAGTTCTCTTACGCTTATGCAAAACCTGTTTCCCAAGAGGTCTCCCATCTCTATCTTGTTGTTTCCGGACCATGCGCCGTTTATTGTTATGTCCTTTATGTGCATTCTGGAAAGTTGTTCTGCCCCAACGCCGAAAATGCTGCACAGCTGAGTAGATATCGATGTTCGGTCCTTTGTACCGGCAAAACTGGTAGACTTTACCCCTCTCCTGAACTTCCTTGCAATCGCCTTCAATGCCTGGGATGTGTTCCAGTCCTTCTTCTGCATTACAAAAATAGAAAATTTGCCCTCTTCACTCTTAAGTCCGAGCATTTCTGGAGAATAAGCCTTCCCCGTTTCCAATACGAATCCTTTTGATGTGATTTCCTCTACTTTGAAATCCTCTGCGCTGGCTTTTATTACTCCTTTAGCTCTCCTGCTCTTGGCCAGCCTCAACATCCACAACTATACCTCGTAAGATTCCCCGTTCTTAGGGACTATGGCATTGTATTTTCCGGAAATGTCCTGCCGGAGTTCCTCAGACTTGCTCTTTTCCCCGTGCATTATGAAGACATTCTTCAGCCCGTTGACCTTCTTTATCATAAGCTCGAGCTGCGGCCTGTCTGCGTGTGCCGAAAGGTGCTGTGATTCCACTGTAAGTGCTATATTGACCATTGATCTGTCAAGCCTGATTTTCTTGGCGCCCTCCTGCAGCATTCTTCCCGGGGTACCTTCTGCCTGGTATCCTACAAGTATGACCTTGTTTGTCGAGTTCCCTGCCAGCTTTGACAGATAGTATATTACCGGACCTCCAGTAAGCATTCCGCTTGTTGTAACTATTATACAGCTTTCGTCCTCGTTCACTATCTTGCTTCTCTGGCTTTTGCTTTCAACCGGTATGAAGTTGCTGCTCTTGAACGGATCGTAATCGCTCATCAGTATCCTCATCTGAAGTTCCTTCCTGCAGTATATCACGTTATGCCTGTGGATTCTCATTGCCTTGTTTATCATTCCGTCTACATAGATCGGGACCTTTGGCAGCAGCCCTGAGTTTATATAATCGTCAAGCATGAGCAGAATTTCCTGTGCCCTCCCTACGGCAAATGATGGTATTATTATCTTGCCGCCAAGGCTTATCGTCTCCTTTATGCTTTTCAATGTTCTCTGCGCTATGTTTCCCTCCTTCGGGAAGACGTCCTTTCTTGCACCATAGGTGCTTTCTATTATCAGCGTCTTTGCTGCCAGGTTCTTGGTGTCTGCACCCTCCAGAAGCTTGGTCTTTGACAAATTAAGGTCGCCGCTGTAAATAAGCGTGCTTTTGCCATCTGTAACTGTTATCATCGCGCTCCCAACTATATGACCGGAAGGTATGAACCTTAAAGTCAGGTCGTTGATTTTCACATCCTCCCTGAACTCACATATCTTGTAGCTCTTCTGCAATCTGTCCAACCCCTCCTTTGTCACGTTGCGCGGGTTGGATATGTGCATGTAGTCGCTGATAAGTACGTTAGTAAGCTCCATTGTGGGCTTTGTCGTGTATATGTGGCCTTTGTATCCTGCCGAATATATGTGCGGCAGGTATCCTATGTGATCCAAATGCGAGTGCGATATGAATATCGCGTCTACGCCCTTCAAATCCTCGTTTCTTATCAACGGGTGCTCCTCTACTTCGCCGAGCTTTATGCCCGCGTCAATTAATATCTTTGTCTTATCGGTGCTTATCATTACACAGCTTCGTCCGACTTCCTGTGCTCCTCCAAAAAAAGTAACTTTCAATTCATCTACCTTGTTTATTTTAATTTATTTTTTTGATTCTATTTCGAATCTTTCTTCTTTATTACAGCTATGTCTTCCAGGTTTATCCCTGGCGCCTGCGCTGCATGCTGGGCCTTTCTATGTTTCTGCTGCTTGCTCTGCCAGCTGCCTATCCCTAGCGTCTTTCTCAACGCAACGTATAAGCCATCCAGCCTTGTGTCAAGCTCCACTATCTTCGTGTTTACATCCATTATGTTCTTCCTGTAGTCGTTTATGTCGTTGTTTATGAAATTCATCTTCCTTTCAAGCCTGACAGACGCTAACGCATCATCCAGCTCGTGGCTTATCTCATTTATTTTCCTTATTATGTCCTTTTCCTGCGACAGGGATGAGGCCTCTGTGGATATCTTGAATTCAAGCTTTGCCTTCATGCGCTTGAGATATCCCACCCTTTTCCTTTTCGAGCCGTCCTTGTCCTCCTCTTTCTTCATTTTCAATAATCTGTCTATCGCCGCAGATTCAGCCTCTTTGTAGCTGAGCCTGCGCCTTGAGTCTTTTATCCTTGTAATGAACTTGCTCCTCTCCTTTCGCAGGTTGTCTATGTTCTCCTTCAGCTTTGCTGCTTCCGGGTTGTTGGACTCCTTTATCAGGATATTGAGCGACTGCTTGCCATCATCTTCTCTACTGCTATTTGACCTTGTTTCTGCGTTTCCCGCCTTTGCATGTGATTTCTCTTCCTTGCCTTCTTGGATCTTATTTTCCAGTTTTATCCCCTTAGATGTAACCAAAGTTAGTGTTTTTATCAACTTTCATTATTTAATACTCTTCTATATAAACCCAACAGGTCGTCAGTAGTCCTTTCTATCGAATACCTTCTTGCTGTTGCTGTCATTTCTTTGTATGAGTCCGTATTGTCAATTACTTTCCTTATTTTCCTTGCGCAATCTGCGCTGTCATTCGGCCTGAACTTCTCGCCGTTTTTGCCGTTCTTTATCAGTTCCTTCAATGCAAGATAGTCTGCGCCAATAACCGGCTTGCCTGAGGCCATTGCCTCCAGTGAAACTACGCCCTGGGTCTCGAATGTGGAGGGTATGCAGAATGCATCGCATGCCGCATAATACTTGGGCAGTTGTCCATTCTGTACAAAACCCATGAATTTTACACTCTCCTGAAGGTGCATGCGCTCCACCATGTGTTGGTAATGCCCCATTGCGGGTCCGTTGCCTACCAATGCAAATTTTATGTTCTCATCCTTGAGAATGTTTGCCGCTTTTATCAGTGTCTCGATGCGCTTTTCCTTGCTCAATCTGCCCACATACATGACAAGCTTGTCATTTTTGTTCTTCAGGATCTTTTTCCTCACATCGGAGCCGCTTACACTCTTATTGAATCTTTTCATGTCTATTCCGTTAGGCACCACGTCCACGTTTCTTATCCCTCTGTTCTCAAGCATGTTTTTTATCGAGGTACTGGGTGCTGTGACGCCGTCGCACCTGTTATAGAAGAGCCTTGCGTACTTCCACGAGTATTTTATTATCGTCTTTGTCACAAGCTTGTTCGCAACGACATACTCCTTTATTACCGATCGGTCAGTGAAAAGCGTATGGAACGACCCGACGACAGGCGTCCGGTAGAGTTTCGAAAGTATGAGCGCATGCATGCCCATCATGAATGGGGTATGTGCATGATTTATGTCAGCCTTTATGTTGAGCGTCTTTAGCTTTGATGCAAGCGGGAACAAAGCAAGATTGTACTGCGGATATTTCTTGAATTTAAGTCCTCGCACTATTACTATGTTCTTATCTCCCTTTACCATCTGCCTTGTCTTGCTGGTGCCACTGGCGTATATATAAACCTCATGTCCCCTCTTTTCCAGTTCCTTCCTGAAGTTAAGTATTGATATTACAACGCCATCAACAGCTGGCAGGAACGAATCCGTATAAAAAGCGATCTTAAGTGATTCCGACATCTACTGGCCTTAATAATTAAATCTTAACTGCCTCTCCACCGGCGCTCTTTATCTTTTCCATTGCTGTGGCGGAAAAGCCGCTCGCCTTTATTGTGACAGGCTTACTCAATGAGCCATTGCTCAATACCTTGTAATCCCTGAATTCAAGCACAGACTTCTCCTTTGAATCTGCTATCATCAAATCTATGCTCCTTAGTGTTATCTCCTTGAGCCTCTTCCTCTTCCAAGGCTTGAAACCGACAGTCCTTATAAGTTCTGGGGTCTTTGCAGTCATGTATGTGAACTTGTGCTTCCTTGAGCCGGCGTTGCCTACTCCTCCCCTGTCCCCCTTGCCTCGCGCATTCTTTATGTTGCCTACTCCCCATCTTCTGGTTCCAAGGTATTTCCTGTTCGTTTTCTCCTTTCTGACTACCATCTAGACCATCCTTACTATCAATTTGTTTATGTCATTACCTAAATATCCCAATGAGCCTCCCTGCTTTACGTTGAGCTTCGTGCTCTTGTAGCCGTGCCTTGGCGGGTGAAGTCTGAATGGGAGTTCCTCCTTTAGCTTCTCAGCGTCAAACTTGCCTTCCAAGATCTCCTTGGCGTCCTTTGCACTGAGCCCCTTTGAGCGCTTCTCGAGCAGCTTGTTCAGCGTCGGCTCGTCTATCTCTCCATAAGCAACATAGTTGCTGCACTTGTTGAGCATGCCGTTGTATGAGTCATTGACCTTTATGAGCGTGCAGTTGCTGACCCTCTTGAGGTTGAGCCTGTTGAGCGTCTCAGTTATGTCTGAGCGCACGTTTACCCGTCCCCGTATTCTGACTACTGCAACTAATTTGTTACCTAAAGAATTTTTCTTCATAAAAATTCGACCTTAAACTTTCTTTACATTAAGGAATATAAATTGTTCTATTGTATTATGATGGAATAAGTATATAATCCTTGCTATGTTGAATCGCAGTAAATCTATTTTATCATTCTACTGATGCCACCGTCGTCTTTCAGTATGCCGAGATTTAAGCCTCAAACAGGCTTTTCTGTTTGCTTTCACCACTTTCTGGTCTTTTCTTCCGGTTTAGCAACTCTATCTCGCCAAATATTCCATCATATCCTGGTATCACTGTTATGTTGTTATTCCTTATATTCTCTATCGCCTTTGCCATATCCTCTGAAGAATTTTCCTTTATTGTCTCAAGGTCAACGTTTGTCAGTATGTCAAATTCTTTGCCTATTGCAAGAAGTTTCCTATATTGTGATTCAACAGAGGGTGAAAATACGTTTTTGTGCATCACATAAGCAACAGCCTCTATCAACGGAACTAGATTCACGTAAGGTATTGCATTCTTTGGTCTGAAACCTATTGGTCTGTCTGCAAGATCCTTCACCCTGTGCACAACCCCTATGGTAAGCTTTTTGCCACATACCTTGCATACAACAAGATCCGTTTTCGTAGGGTCTACGGAAAACTTGCATTGCCTATGTCCGTCAAAATGATACTTGCCTTCTTCAGGGTAGAACTCTATGGTCCTTTTCAAGTGCCCTGCATCTTTGTTCTTTATTACATCAATTATCTTGTTGTAATTGAAATCCCGTTCCTCGAGTTCAAAGACATTTGCCTCCCTGCCAAGCTTGGGCAAGGAATGCATATCGCTGTTTGAGAGCAGCGTGTATTTGTCAAGCTCGGATACCATCCAGTTCATCAACGGATCGCTGGATAGTCCCGTCTCAAGCGCAAATATGTGTTTTTCCTGATCCTCATAAGCATCTTTAATGGAGTTAAATCCAGAAATGGACCCTAACACTCCAAAGTATGGCGTCCATGCATGGGCAGGAAAGACAAATGCACTTTTGTTTATCTTGAATACCTCCTCAACAAGCTGTGCTGCGCTCATGGAAAGCTGCGGTCTTCCATCAGTTTCAAGATTGCCGTATTTGCTTAGCACATCCTTTAATGAATTCACCGATTCAAAATCCGGGAAGGTGATGACATGATGAATCTTCTTTACTCTTTTGTCATTGCCTGAAAAAATCGTGGATACTTCACCGCTTAATATGAACCTTACTCCGGAATTAGAACTCTTTATTCGGAATAGATTGGTATCACTTACGGGTTCAAGGTTGGCTTTTAATTCAGACAGCCACTCACCGTGAAGAAAATCGCTTGTCCCAATAAGTCCTAT
>JBGOTD010000022.1:0-10750 GCA_041476285.1 Candidatus Micrarchaeaceae archaeon | reverse complement strand
CACCACACCTTTTTTACATCCACAATCTGGAGCTCCCTCCTGTTGACGAGCCTCCATGGTTTGAACCTGCAGGAGTCAAGGTGTACTGGTTTAAGCCTGACTATATTGTTGTGGACAAGTACCTTTCCGGATACAATGAGCTGATAAATTCATCAACTTTCAATATATTCAACTATACAAAAGAGAATTACACATTGTACTATAACCAATCGGGTCTCTCTATATACAGGAGAATAAGTTAACAATCTGTAAAAGGCTTTATAACTGCTTTGTCAAATTAGAAGGGAAGGCATATGGAAAAAAATACCAGTTTATCCGACAGAATTATCGGTTGGCCCAATTTCATATACAGGATCTTTAAAAGCAGCTTTGATTACTATTTGGTATCCTATTTGCTTGTAGAAAACTGGTATGATGCCATGCTTATGCGTGGCGGAGTCAAGAACAATGCCAGGCTCAGATTAAGGCAAAAAAGTATAGACGGAACATTTTCAGGTAAAATAGTCCATATGTTTGCCAATATTGATTACAAGGGGACAAAAAACAAAGACATCTTCCTAAAATACAAAAACAAGCCGCTGGCTTTCCATTACACTAACGACTATCAACTTACCAATACTATAACAGGCATAAAGGAGCAATTCACAGAGAATCAATACAAGCTTATAGAAGTTAAGAACAGGATCGTACTGGACATAGGTGCAAGCATATGCGACAGCGCAATATATTTTATGCTAAACGGCGCGAAACGCGTAATAGCGCTTGAGCCATATCCCTATACCTACAGAGTAGCCAAGAATAACATCAGAATTAACAACCTCAACAACAAGGTCCTGCTGATTAATCAGGCATGCAGGGCAAAAAGAGGACATGTAATAATAGATCCTAATTTTCAGAACAATGACAGAGACGCATTGAAGTATTTTAGAAAGGGAAAGCGTATAAGTGTAACAACTCTGAACGCTCTTGTTAAAAACTATAACTTAAGCGACGCAATCCTCAAAATCGACTGTGAGGGCTATGAGTACGAGATAATAGAAAACGCAAGCACCAGCTTACTGAGAAAGTTCAGGACTATAGTCATGGAGTACCATTACGGGTTCAGGGAATTAGAAAATAAGCTGATTGAGGCTGGATTCAAAGTAAGCCACACCACACCTTTCTACACAAAGAAGATTGATGACAAGGTGAATGTCCTGTGCGGCTTCATATATGCGGAGAGGCTTTAGCCTGTTAAGCTCTTGTTGAGCCTTTTGAGCACCTTGTACTTTTCATTGTTCTCTATCTTGGCGTTTTCTATTATGTCCTGCATGCTCCTGCATACGCTGTCATAAGTCTTTTTGTTAATCTTGAAAGGTATCCTGTCCTTTCCGCCAAGATTGTACGCATACATGACGGGATCCCTATAAGCCAGTTCCTGGTCATATATTAACGAGGAAACAAAAGCAAGCGATCTTAGCGTGGCCCGTCCAACGCCCCTTATCAACAAAAGCTCTTTGTAATCTTTGGGATCCATTTCGTTCGCCTTTGCAATAACATCCCTTGCCCTCTTGCTCATATCCACATTCATCTCTATGTCGTGCCTTTCAGGGTAGGACTTTGTCAAGATGCTGTTGTACTCATCCAGAGCCTCGCTGCTGGAATTTCTGACCCAGTCGTTTTTGCTGCTTGTAAGATCGAGGCTGCTGGTATGGTGCTGTGACGAGATTGATGAATGCGGTTCATTTGCTATGTCCTTTTCGTCAATAAAATCGCAGAACCACTGGAATCTCACAGCAATGTTGCTATTTTTAGACATTCCCTGCTGTACCACTGCCCATTTGCTGTTCTTGGAGAATACCATCGTGTGATGGTAAATTCCTATATTGTCATAAACAAGTGCAGAATCAACCTTTGCGGATATCCTGCTCTTTTCCTGGAGTTCCTCTGCTTTGCCAGGTATGGAAAGTGCATCCGTGCCTTTTATTATATCGGATGGCGTATTCAATCCTGCCTTCCCCTTTCCTCCTGCAATATATACCTCTCCAGACCCATTGACAGCCTCTTTTAACGCCCCCATTGTAACCGTAGTAGTGCCGCTGCTATGCCAATCATATCCCACTGCACAAGAAAGCGCCTGAAACCAGTTGGGATCTGCCAATCTCTTTACTAGCTCATCAGCACCGAAGTCGTCTATTATTACAGATGAGATTGCAGTGGACAGTTTCACCATTCTACCGAAAAGCCATCTTGGTGCCTTGCCACCATGGAGAGGAAGCTCTGTAATAGAACGCATACTGAATTATCTCAAGTTGTTAATAAAAGCAATATGTTCAATTCTTGAAATCCTTTACAAGCCTGCTACGTATCTTTCTCTCCAATTTGTCGGCCAAACTTTCCTTTATTCCATCAAATCTTATTACATTTGTCTTTTTGTCGGATAATTTTATCCTAAACGTGTCCCCTTCTTTTACATTTGATATCTTTGTATTGTCAAACCCCAATATTCCTTGATATTTTACTATCTCTACCTCTATCTCCTTTGTGCCATCTACTATTATTGGGTTGGTGTAAGGGCCGTCAGGATTTAGGAACGTGATGCACATGACATCTGGCGTCAAAATTATCGGACCTCCGGCAGACTTGTTGTATGCTGTTGATCCCATCATGCCTGTTACGAGCAAGCCGTCTCCGCTCATCACGAACGGGTATAGCCTGACTCGCCGTTTTCCATTGATTTCAAATATTTTGAAGCTTACCTCTTCAAAAATGTTGTTAAGCCTTGCTTCATTGATTGCAAAGTAATGTTTGTTTTTGTATATTAACTCTATCTTGTTCGAAATATTTTCAATATAATAATTTTTACTCTTTAGGCTTTTTACCACGAAATCCATGTCATTGAGTTTCAGGTCAGAATGATATCCGATACTCCCGTCTTTCTCATCCCTGATGAGAAGGATTGGCTTTTCAGTAAGCTGGGCAGCCCTCATGAACGTCCCATCGCCGCCCAAGGCTATAAAAATATCACCAGACTTCGATATCTCGAAATTTTTGCGTAGCTTCTTCAACTCTGCATACGGCTTTTTGCTTATTATAGTGATTTTCATTTAACCAAGTTTAATAATGTCAAGAATAAATTCAGAATCAATGAGTGGTAGTACCTGCAACTATGAACCAGCCAACTACGTTACCGCTCTCTTTCATACAGTTACCAAACATAAATCACATGGCATATTTTAATATTTATCTGTTTTAATAGCGAAATTTAATTCTGTAAATGAATCAAAATAAGACATACCAATATATTATTTACTTGTATATAGTCCTCTGGTGTTCCTCTGTTAAAGAAGGTCTTTACTGGGATTGTTAATTACCTGCAAATAATGGACGAACTAGGCCAGATAGACACAACACTATTTCCTAGCGACCTTAAAGATGCGCAAATAATAGAGATGTACAAAAACATGTCCCTTGCAAGGGCTGTTGACGCAAAGATGCTTAGTCTCCAAAGACAGGGAAGAGCAGTCACATACGGTCCGCTTATTGGGGAGGAGGCAACACAGATAGGAAGCGCAATGGCAATGCGCCAAGGGGACTATTTTGTGCCGAATTTCAGACAGCATGGTGTATTCATAGTAAGGGGCCTGCCCTTAGAAACATTTTTCCTTTATTGGAAGGGTTACGAAGAGGGCAACTTAATACCAAAAGAGGTGCGCGGTCTGCCGTATATAGTCCCAGTTTCATCACAGATGCCTCATGCAGCGGGGCTTGCCTTTGCTCTTAAGCATAAGAAAGTAAACTCTGCAGTCATAACTTATGTTGGAGACGGAGGCACCTCTGAAGGGGATTTCTACGAGTCGCTAAATTTTGCGGGCATTACAAAAGTCCCATTGATTACAATAATAGAAAACAATCAGTGGGCGATATCCATGCCAAGGTCAATGCAAACCGCAGCACAGACTCTTGCACAAAAGGGCTTTGCAGCGGGGCTTGATGTTGTACAGGTGGATGGAAATGACGTTATTGCAGTTTACAAGGTAGTGAGGGACGCGATAGCAAAAGAAACACCCACAGTTATAGAATGCGTGACATACAGGATGAGCATGCATACAACTGCGGATGACCCGACGAAGTACAGGGACGAAGACGAAGTTGCAATGTGGAAAACAAAGGACCCGATAAACAGGGTAAGGTTGTATCTCGCAAAGAGGAACCTATGGAACGACAGCCTTGAAAAGGAGATGCAGGAAGAGCAAAAGAAAAAAATAGACGAAGCCGTTGATAAGGCAGAGACATTCAGGCCGGATCCCAAGAGCATGTTCGAGCACGTTTACAGCTATATGCCAGAGACGCTCAAAAGCGAGCTCGATGATGCAATAGGATCAAATTTCTATACTCAAGAGCAGTGATTATGTGCTAGTAAACATGGTTGGAGCGATTAACAATGCGCTTGAGCTTATAATGCGGGAGCAGGATAATGCAGTCATACTCGGAGAGGATGTAGGAAAGGATGGGGGAGTATTCAGGGTCACTGACGGGCTGCTGGCCAAATTCGGTCCTGATAGGGTCATAGACACGCCGCTTGCCGAATCGGTAATACTTGGCGCATCAATAGGTATGGCCATTGGCGGAATGCGGCCCATACCTGAAATACAATTTGCAGGATTCATGTACATGGGATTCGACCAGCTGATAAACCATGCAGCACGTTACAGAAGCAGGACACGATCGAGATTCACAGTCCCAATGATAGTCAGGACACCGGTAAGCGGAGGCGTCAGGACTCTTGAGCACCATTCAGACAGCCCGGAGGCATATTATTCGCACATAGGCGGACTGACGGTCATTGAGCCATCAACGCCGTACGACGCAAAAGGGCTTTTGATAAGGGCCTCACATCTTGAGGATCCTGTGCTTTTCCTTGAGCCTACAAAACTGTACAGGCTGTTCAAGCAGGACATACCTGAAGAGACATATGAAATACCTATAGGCAAGGCAAACATAGTAAAGGAAGGAGACAAGCTTACGATAGTAACTTATGGCACAATGGTTTCGGTTGTAAAGGAGGTTGTGGAAAAGAAGGGAGTGTCAGCAGAAATAATCGACATAAGAACCATAAACCCGCTTGATGAGCAGACCATAATTGAGAGCGCAAAGAAAACGGGAAAGGTGGTCATAGTGCATGAGGCTGAGCTGAGCTTCGGAGTGGGTGCCGAGATAGCTGCAAGGATAGCTGAGAAGGCAATATTTGAGCTGTCTGCACCAATAATAAGGGTAGGCTCTCACAGTTTCCCATACCCATTTCCTGGCTATGAGCAGTATTATGTACCAAACGCAATTAAGATATCAAAAGCAATAGACAAAGTCTTGCAGGCATGAGTGAATGAAAGAAATAAGATTTGTTGATGTTGGAGAAGGAATAACTGAGGGCCACATTCAGAAGTGGCTGGTCAACGATGGCGATGCAGTAAAGGAAGACGAGGCAATACTGCAGGTTGAAACAGACAAGGCTGTAGTTAACGTGCCTGCTCCGATAGACGGATTCGTGAAGATAGTTGCAAAGGAGGGCACAATAGTGTATGTGGGAGATCTGATAGCGCAGATTGGCACAAAGGAGGAGCTTGCATCTTCACACCAAGAAGTGCAGGCAAAACAACCGGAACAAAAACAGCAGCCCAAGCAGAAAGATACCTCACAAACCCAGCCAACAAAGGAGATAATAACAACTCCGTATGTAAGAAAAATTGCAAGGGACCTTAACGTTGACCTTTCAAAAGTTACTGGTACCGGACCAAATGGCAGGATCCTAGAAAATGATATCAGAGGCTCAAGCTCACAGGTACCAGCGCAAAAACCGGTTCCAAAGTTCTCTGAGGCGCTTGAGCAGCAGCACAAGGATGAAATCGAGCGAATACCAATGTCACAGACAAGAAAAGCAATTGCAAGGAACATGGAAAACTCATGGACCATACCGCGGGCAACCCACATGGATCTCATAAATGCAACAAACCTTTTCAATGTTGTATCAAAGGAAAAGCCAAGAATGGCAAAGGACATGAATATACACCTTACCTTCTATCCGTTCATAATAAAGGCAACGATTGCCGCACTGAAGGAGAACCCGAACTTCAACGCGAGCTTCGACAAGGAGAAAATGGAAATAATAAGGAAGAACTACTACAACATAGGCATTGCTGCAGAGGCGCCGGACGGCCTCAAGGTGGTAGTTGTAAAGAATGCCGATAAGAAGACTATAGTGGAACTGGCAAAGGAGCTTCAGCAGCTTACTGACAAGATAAGAAATCAGACGATAACATTGCAAGAAATGCAGGACAGCACCTTCACCATAACTAATGTTGGCGGCCTGGGCGGAGGATTTCTTTCAGTGCCGATGATAAACTATCCAAATGTTGCGATACTTGGCGTGCACATGATAAGGGACTGGGCTGCCGTTGAGGATGGTGCTGTAAAGGTGGAAAAGATTCTACCATTTTCATTGGTGTTCGATCACAGGGTTGTTGACGGGGCAGAAGCAGTGAGATTCGGCAATGCACTGATAAAATATCTTGGGGATCCTGATCTTCTTGAAATGTTGTGATGATTGAATGGTTATGGGATCGCTTCCGGAGCAGGTTGATGTTGCCATTGTTGGAGGAGGCGTGGGTGGTTATACTGCTGCGATAAGGGCATCTGAGCTCGGCCTTACTGTTGGATTGGTTGAAAAGCACAAGCTCGGCGGACATTGCCTTAATTACGCATGCATACCTTCAAAGACGCTCATAAAAATATCCGACATATTCTACGAGGCGCAACATTCGCAGAAATTTGGGATAAATGGAAACGTTACTCTCGATGCAAAGAAGATGCTGGAATGGCGCATCAGCGTATCAAAAAAACTTGAAGATGGGGTTGCATTCCTTTGCAGGTCCAATAATATCGATGTATTTAATGGCACAGCCACCTTTGTATCGCCAACCTCTCTGCAGCTTACTAATGGGATGTCACTCGAGTTCAAGAAAGCAATAATAGCCACAGGTTCAGAGCCCACTTCAATGAAAGGCTTTGAATTTGCCGGCAATATAATAGATTACAAGGAGGCACTGATGCTTGATCATATACCAAAGTCTATGGTCATACTTGGTGCGGGTTATGTGGCAGTTGAGATAGGTACTCTTTATGCGAAGATGGGAAGCAAAGTAAGCATTGTTGCAAGAAGCGACGTCCTGTCACGTTTCGATAAAGATGCGGTAAGTCTCGTAAAGAAGAGGATGCAGGAACTGGGAATTTCAATTTATACTGGAGCCACTCCGGTCTCAAATGATGCTAATGGCGTTACCTTGAGCGACGGCAAAAGACTTGAATCTGAAGTTACTGTTGTTGCTATAGGCCTACAGCCATATACTAATGATTTGGGCCTGCGCAACACAAAAGTGCAACTTGACCAGAATGGCTTCATAAAGGTTGATGGTGCACTCAGGACTGCTGATCCAAATATACTTGCAGTTGGTGATGTTATAGGCGAGCCGATGCTTGCGCACAAGGCCATCCGGCAGGGAATAGTTGCAGCAGAGGTTGCGGCTGGGCAGAATTCCTCGTTCGACAACATGGTAGTGCCTGCAGTAATATTCTCCGATCCTGAAATAGCAATAGCGGGCACAGTGCAGGAAAGCGATAGTATAAAAGTAACAAAGTTTCCACTTACTGCTTTAGGGAGGAGCATAGCACTGGACACCACAAACGGATTTGTAAAAATCGCATATGACAAAGAAAATACTGTAAAAGGTGTCGAGATAGTTTCTAGTGAGGCAAGCTCGATGATATCCGAAGCGGCACTTGCTATAGAAATGGGCGCAAATCTGGAAGACATCGCAGACACAATACACCCGCACCCGACCTACAGCGAAGCCGTGCAAGAGGCTGCAGAGGCAGCACTTGGGAGACCAATTCACTTCTTCTACGGCACAAAGAAGCCCGATCGTAAACCATGAAATAACCAAAAGATTATTGGTAATCTTAATGTATAGGCCAGGCAAGTTAATTCGTATCACATACAAGCTAGTTGCGATACTGCTCCTGCTTCTTACAATTGAAATGAAACTTGCAAATGCGATTACAGTCCCGTCAAATATTGTTTACTATCTGCCAATAACATTAGTAAACAATCAGAACATCGCGCTTACCTCAAATACCGAAATAACCTTTATATTCAATGCACTTGCATATCAGGCATACGAAACAAATTCGTTGAATAACACGGAGCTGTTCTATTCCAACGGGACCATTGTTGCATCATGGATGGAAGGCGACACTGTAAACACACTCGTACCGGGAAACCAACTATACAAATCAAGCAATGTAAGATTTTGGATAAGGTCACCAGCAACAAGCACATTCCTGCCTGCCAATACGGGCACCGCAACAATAAATACAATATACTTGGGATTTACGGGAAATACACCAACATCTGCAAACAATCTTCTGAATAATTTCACGACAGGAGAGGCACCCCGCCTAAGTCCGACGTTCGGCCAATACGACAACGGTGCAAATGTGTTTAGCCTGTACACAAACTTTCAAGGCAATTCATTGCCTAATGGATGGAGCTTGCAGGGAGTTGCCAGTTTTATAGGCGGCACGTCTGGCACAGGCGGCGTGAGAATATTAAACAACGCCGGCTTTACATCTGGTGCAGTGTCATATAACAACCCATTTACGACTCAGAACATAATAATAGAAACAAGCGAGATGTACAATGGAAGGGCAGATGCAATTTTTACTGCGTTTTATGCAAATTCTCCTCGCAGCGGCTGTCCGGCACTAGGCTACTGCGCTGGATACGAATTCTACTCGGGCTCAAAGCCATTCGTAACTATAAATGGCGTGACTACACTTGCCCCATTTCAGGACATGCCAAGCCTGCAATTAAATTACGTATTTACGCAGGTGCTGGTAACTCCAAATTCTATAACGGCGAATTTCATTCCAAGTGGAGTCTCCTTATACCCGACTGGCGTATATGCCGGCCTTACAACTGCATTCAAATATACTGGTAGTACTATAAACAACGCAAATGGCATATTCTACCTAGGCGGAAATGACGGTCTTTTTACTGCCTCTGAATACGTATACTGGACAAGAATAAGACAATCGCCACCTAATGGCGTTATGCCTAACGCATCCATAGGGCCTACAATATCTGTTGCGCCGTTCGATCAAATTACCTCTTTGGGCGGCACAGCTGTAATAACGAGTTCTACTAACGGAGGACTTTCCCCATATTCATATCAATGGCTTGCCACTGAGGCTAGCGGGTCTACGTTCACTGCAAGTCAGGCAAATTCCATATGTTCAAATGCAATTGGCTCGACATGCACATTCATAACGAACACATTAACAATCTCTGGCACGTACAAATTCAAATTGCAAGCGACAGATGCAAACAATCAGACTAACACATCACAGACCGCAACGGTTTTAGTAAACGCGATAGTTGCCTATGTACCAGTAACATTCACGAACAATCAGAACACTGCAGTTACGGCAAACACTCAACTAACTTTCGTATTTAATGCACTTGCATACCAGAGATATGAAACAAACTCGCTAAACAATACCGTACTTTATCTTTCAAATGGCACAGTATTAACTTCCTGGATAGAAGGCAACACCACAAACATGTCCGCTCCTGCAAATAAATTATATAATTCAAAGAATGTTCGCTTCTGGGTCAGGTCTCCGTCAACAAACGTATTCCTTCCTGCAAACACAGGGACACCGACCACAAACACGATATACTTGGGATTCGTAGGAAACACACCAACCCCTGCCAATAATCTGATGGACGGTTATTCTGTTGGAGAGGCCCCGCAGCTAAGCACGGCATTTGGCCAATATGACAACGGCGCATACCTTTTCAACATCTACGGCAACTTCCAAGGCAATTCGTTGCCTAATGGATGGAATTTGCAGGGTTCTGCAACTTTCTTTGGTGGCACATCCAGTACGGGTGGCGTAAGAATGATAAATGATATAGGTTCTACATTCGGTTCAATAGTATTGAACAACCCTTTCAAAACCCAAAATATAATTGCAGAGACAAGCGCTATGTATAACGGAGCCGCAGACCAAATCTCATCAGCATTATACTCATTCAGTGCATCCGGATGCCCTCTTGGTTACTGTGCAGCTTACGAGTTCTGGTCGAGCTCAAAGCCGTATATATCTGTAAATAGCGTGACATTCTCTGGACCAGGCCAAGATATGATAACAAGCGGCCTTGGCGGTCCAAACTACCTTTTTACACAGATAATTGCAACACCGACTTACATAAAGATGAACTTCACCGAAACTACAAACGCAATATACCGTGGCGGCGTATATACTGCACTTTCGACAGCACTCACTTATACCAGTTCTATAAGCAATGCTAACGGTGTGTACAGCGTCGGTGGCTCCGACGGCCTTTTTACTGCAACCGAATATATATACTGGACGAGGATCAGACAGCTGCCCCCTAATGGCATTATGCCTAACGCATCCATAGGGCCTTCAGTACCTATTGCACCATTTGATCAAATTATCTCTTTAAGCAACGGTACTGCAGTCATAACAAGTTCTGTAAATGGCGGGCTTTCCCCATATTCTTATCAATGGCTTGCTACAACTGCTGATGGGTTAACATTCGATGCAGGTCAGGCAAATTCAATATGCTCGAATGCAATAAGCTCGACATGCACATTCGCGACAAACTCGCATACGACTGCAGGCAGAT
>JBGOTD010000021.1:0-10827 GCA_041476285.1 Candidatus Micrarchaeaceae archaeon | reverse complement strand
TATTGGTAGGAAGCGGTTTCGTAAACACACTCTCACAGCAATTGCAGCAGGCATACAATGTGTCAATGACGCCAACAACACAGCTCGCACAGGCGTACGGAACAAACAGAGTACTGATAGCCGGTTACTATGCAAACCAGACAAACGCAGCAGGCAACAGCTTCATACAGCAGTTGTACGCACAGGCTCAGTAATGAGCCTTGCTTCTTTCTTTTTCTTTTCTTCTTTTTTATTTAATTTTAATTGATTGATTATTTCTATTTTTCATTCTTAATTTTGTGCAAATCATTGTCCAAATTGGAATAACAACTCAACATGAAGCTCAGCTCAAGCTAACGACGACAAATACACCTAAAAATTTCATCATATTTATAAACCTTCTCATGTAATATTTAGTGATGACCCTCAAGAGAAGCCTTTATCTGATTGCGATTGTCTCAATTGCCGCACTGCTGCTCAACGCACATGCGTCGCCGCTCACCGACTTTCTTTCAACCTACATACCAAACTCAACGATAAGCAGCGCATCATTCTACAACCAGACCGTCTCTAGTGAGAACTACATAGTAATGCAGCTTACCGGTTCAGACAGATATGTCATAATAAACAACAGCAACGGAGGATTCTCGCTAGTTACTGATGTATCAACAATCCAGGCCGTACTTGCACCATTCCTTACAAATAAATACTACCCAAGCCAGTCGGATCTCAGCAATCTAAACAAAACAATACACACATCGCAGCAGTACTCAAACGCAAACCTTACCTCCTGCCTTATAGAGACGGGCCTCAACCAACAAAACACCTGCACACTCGCAAACGCCTGCTTCTCCTGCCAGACTGTACCTGTATGCAAGAAGGTGCTTAACGCTGTTGGTGGGACATACACTCCGTTCGGCTTGGGCGTAATAAACTTCGAATCAAACTACACAAGGCTTAACAACAGCTACAACAGCTATTTCATGCTTCTGAACAGCATAACCACAGGCAATGCTGGCACTGTAATAGCAGGGCTTAGCTCATCGGTCAGCAACATCACATCCATATCGCAGGTGATAAACAACAACCCGATATTCCCGCCGCCAATCGGATCCTCATTCAACACATGCCCATCTGGAGGCAACCCATTGAATGCACCATGGTACTGCGTTGCGGTAGGATTCTGCGCCAGTATACCATTCAATACAACCGCACTGGGCAATGCAAGAGGCATACTCTCCAACCTGCAAAGCAAAATACCGTCGACACCAGGAATTGCACTTATAAGCTCCAACTCATCATCGATAGTCCAAAACTACATGAGCGCCGAAATTCAGAGCAGGAATGGCGCCGCATTCAACGCTCTTATAGCATCAATAAGCCCTAAATTGAGCCTATTGACTAATAGTTCAGCCACATTGCTGGCGAAATACGACAACGAAGTGCTAAGGGCATCGCTCCATGCACTGCAGAACCAGTTCAACATAATACTGAGCGCATCTGTGAACCAGGACATACATCTCGCAAACCTTACATTGCAAAGTCTTATAGCAAATGCGACCGACTCATTCAGGCATGCAAACGACTCATACAACCAGGTATACGGGATATCCCAGAACAACAGCGCAATACTTCTTGCGGACCAGCTCAGCTACCAGCAGGTGCCTTCGAAACTGGCGATGCTTGCAAGCGAGCAGCAAAGCATAAACACAAAGCTGAATTCAGGAATAGGCTCAAATGACGTCGGAACGCTGCTTCCGGAACTCCAGAGCATAAGGGTTCAGGCAGCCCTCTTCGTGGCGCCGTTGACAATCGGATACATGATAAAGACCGTAGACAACCCGTTCGTAACCGCAATACTCGGACCATCGACCCAATCCGTGCCCCAAAAGATGGCAGGCGCACCGTTGCTGGCATCGATGGAATCACTGGCGATAGGGATACTCGTGCTTGTCGTGATATTCGTAATAACGTACTTCAGGATAATAAGAAAGGGCAAGCTGAAGAACAACAAGAACGCGAGAATGACATGGATTGCAGTTTTCGTCGTGGTAATAGCATTGGTCATCATCTCCACATATGCCACATACTCATACGCAAGCAATGCGAACAGCTTCCTTCCGTTCAACTACTTCAAGAATTCATTGAGGGCGAGCAGCGATGCATACATAGCGCTAAACGGCAGCGCGGGCTCAAACTCCTCGATAGCATTATGCGTAAGCACATTGCAGGGCTATCTCAAGAATGCAGGCAAGGTTGTGCAGGTAATAAAGATCAACAACTATTCATGCGTCAGCGGAAGCAACATATCGGTATTAGGCCTTAACTGCTACAATGACCTGCTGAAGATGAACAAGCCCGTGATATTCATAAGCCAGTCGCAATCAACCAACATTACATACAGGGGGTTCTACGGGACTGTATTATACGCAAGCGGCAACGTGACTGCAGGTCGGTACTGCACGCTTGGCACGCTGTTCAAAAGCGTCTGATAAGTGATAGGATGGCAAAACAGCTATCGAATAAGAGAGAGACAAAGGCAAGGGCGGAGAAAGGTGCTGGAAGGGAGAAGAAAGGCACGTATGCCAAATATGTATTCGCAATAATGCTGGTTGTCATAGTAATAGGCGTTGCAATATTCGCCTCATCTCTGCTGATGACACACGGAACAACAAACACAAGCTTCGATACCTTCAAGAAGAACTATGTTGCAGCACCAAGAGTCAACATATTCGTAGCCGCATACAACGGCACAGTCCTCAGCAGCACAGTAGGATGTGCGACAGCCATTATAGAGCAGATAGTGGCAAGCAAGACAAACCACAGGAACGCGACAACAATAGACCTCAACATAATAAACGAAACCAGCTGCATAAGGAGCAACGGCCTCGGGGGCACAGGCGCGGCAAATTATACGACGACAAGCCTGCAAAACTGCCTTAATACAAGCGGCGTTGAGCCATCAATATACATAAACTTCAGCCTGACCAACACCACGATAATAAGGCCAGATTATCTTTACGTATCAGGCAATGAGCTTTTCCTCAGGGAGTGTGGATTGGCGTCTGAGCTGAGCTAATAGGTTGTGTCATGGTTTTCGATGAGCGATCAATCAAATCGAAGATAAGAGACATAAATGACTATCCGAAGAAAGGGATAATCTTCAGGGACATAACAACGCTCATAAAAGACAAAGAGGCATTCAGGATCTGCATAGACCAGCTTGCAGAAGAGGTAAAAGACAAAAACGTAGATTATATTCTTGGAATAGAGGCAAGGGGTTTCATCTTCGGTTCGGCGCTTGCATACAGGCTTGGCAAGGGCTTCATAATAGTCAGGAAGAAGGGCAAGCTCCCGTACGGCACAGTAAGCAAGGATTATGCACTAGAATACGGGAATGAGACGATTGAGATCCACAAGGACTCAATCGAGAAGGGCAAAAACGTGCTGATTGTCGATGATCTGCTTGCAACAGGAGGAACCGCAAAGGCGGTTGCAGAACTGGTTGAAGAGTTGGGTGGTAAGGTGGCAGGGATTGCATTCATTGTGGAACTCACAGGACTGAAGGGAAGGGACAAACTGAAGGATTTCGATATCATCTCACTAGCCAAATACTGATTCTTGATTGTATAAATAATTCTGGCCCATTGAACTCTGCAGAAAATAGGATAACTCTGATTTATCTCTTGTACTTCAACATTGCTGCAACTCCTTGGAAACCCAGCAGCAGCTGGTTGCCGAACTGGCTATCTGTCGATACAAAAACGGTATCTATGTTTTTTGAGTCAGCCATTTCTATAAGGCTGCCTATCGCATCTTTCTGACTCGCTATCTCAAGATTGCCTCCATCCTCGTGCTTCGTGCGCCTGCTGTTTCCCTGTTCTATGTATTTCAGGGTTTGCCCGCAGCTTGTGCATTTGTATTCAACCTCTGTCAATTCGATATCCTCGCTTATTATGAGCTTTACGACATTGTCTGCAGCAAGCTCCTTCTTTACCTTTTCATAGCCGTATGCAGCAAGCCCGTTCCTTGAGACCTCGTCCATGAACCTCTCCATTATCTTCCTTTCCTTCACTGCAGCCTGCTCGGAGAGGATGTCCCTGGCCTTCTCAAGCAGCTCGTTGATTCCTGTGTGCTCGTCTGTATAACCCGTATCGAACGTGCCTAAAACCTTTATCTGATAGTTGAGGTTTTTTGATTTTATAAAATTCTCCTTTGTGGGTCCGGGACCTCCTACAACCAGTCCGCTCAGTTTGTTCTGGTATTTTACATACACATCATTGACGGCATCTGCAACAGTTTTGTAATAATCATCTATGCTTTCCTCTATAGCCCGCTCATATCTTCCTGCGCTCTGTCCGCCCTTGCTGCTCTTGGAGGAGGCAAAAGATCGCACCTTCTTCTCCAAATTGAAGTAGGTTCCCTTCAGTATCCCGATAGTGGCATCTCTTCCATCCATAACGACAAGTACATACGTCTCCTTTGCCTCCAGCATCGCCTGGAGCGGCTCAAGAAGAAATGTGGAATCGCACCTGTAGATGTTCGACTTTATTGGCTGCGGCGGCTCTACCGAGAAGATCTCTATGTTAGGCGCAGCTTGGACACTTGATACATTGCCTGCAAATATTGCAAACCCGTTCTTGGGTGGTTTCTTGTAGAGTCTTAGGTATTGTATTATCTTGTCAATTGCGCCTTGGACGTTTTGCTTTGTGCTCTTGGACTTTATGTTGCCAGCCTGGCCGTGCTCCTCCTTCAGTTTTGAAATCTCATCGCTGATCTGGAAGTCAGGGGGCACATATATGCTTATAAGCTCGGTTCCCGATCCCCTAATTGAAGACAGCCTCTTCATTTCTCTTTTGATATCGTATTCGTTCTTCAGATAAGCACCGCTATCCTATTGTCTTCTTGCCGATGTAAGGTACAAGCACATCAGGAACGGTAATAGTGCCATTTTCATTGAGATAGTTTTCAGCTATGGCAACAAGCGCCCTTGTGGTCGGTATTGCGGTGCAGTTCAGTGTATGCACGTGCTTTCGCTCCCCTTTCTCCTCGTATTTTATGTTGAGCCTTGAGCTCTGCCAATCCGTGCAGTTTGAGCAGGAAGCTATCTCCCTGTATGTCTTCTGGCCATAAAGGTACAATTCTATGTCATTCTTCCTAGAGGCGACAGTGCCTATCCCTCCGGTGCAGAATTCAAGAACCCTGTAAGGGATATTGAGCTTCTGGTATATGCTCTCCGCATTGGAAAACAATTCATCGAAATATTTCTTTGAATCTTCTGGCTTGCAGAATATGTATTGCTCGACCTTGTAG
Organism: Candidatus Micrarchaeaceae archaeon; assembly: GCA_041476285.1. Classification (GTDB taxonomy): domain Archaea; phylum Micrarchaeota; class Micrarchaeia; order Micrarchaeales; family Micrarchaeaceae; genus UBA12276. The sequence goes on along the minus strand of JBGOTD010000021.1, from coordinate 5,535 downwards.
AAGTGGTGCACCCTGAATATTCCTTTCGTGTCCTTGCTCCTTGATCCTGCCTCCCTCCTGAAGCATGGGCTTATCCCTACGTATTTCTTTGGAAGCTCACTGGCGTTGAGCGTCTGGTTGGCGTGCAACGCGGCTATTGAATGCTCTGATGTGCCTATCAGGAATAGGTCCTCGTCAGTTTTCTCGTAATCTTCTTTGGTGTCTGCCTCTTTTGGGTCAGCCACTTTGTAAAGAAGCTCCTCAAAGTCTCCCAGTGCGGTTGCACCTTTGTAAAATTCCTTCTTCAGCATCACGGGAGGTGCCACAAGTGTGTATCCCTTCTTCACCATCTCGTCTATTCCGAATCTTATAAGCGCTTGCTCCAGCAGAGCAAGGTCGCCCTTCAGATAGTAAAATCTCGCACCAGACACGACGGATGCCTGTTCTATTTCCAGAAGACCAAGTTTTTTGAGTATCTCCTCGTGACCGCCGCTTTTTCTGCCCTTTTCTATCTTACCCCACTTTCTTATCTCAACATTCTGCTCCTCGCTTTCCCCGTAAGGCACCACTTTGTCAAGCACATTCGGCATATTCCAGAGCAGCTTATCAATCTCCTTCTCCTGATTTGTAAGACCCTTTTCAAGATCCTCGATGTTATCCTTAAGGAAAGCAAGCGATTTTATCTTTTCCTTTACCTCCTTGCCGCTTTTCTTAAGCTCTGCTATCTCTATGCTTGCCTTGTTGTGTTTTGACTGGAGCTCCTGCAGTTCTGTTTTTTGTTCTCTCCATTTCTTGTCCAGGTCAAGCAGCTTGTCTATCGGATAGTCGCTTTTCCTTCTATCAAGCGATTCCCTTATCTCATCGATATTGTCCCTGACGTACTTTGTAGTAAGCATGAATATACCATATACTAACTATCCTTATCATCTAAAAGATTATAAATTATCTGTTCATGACGAGAATACAATGTATTTTAATCTTAGATGCTAAAATTAAACTTATGCAGGGATAGCAAAGCTTGGCCAAATGCGATGGGTTTAGGGCTCATTCCCTTAGCGGGTTCGAGAGTTCAAATCTCTCTCCCTGCACTTCAATTCAATGCCTAAACAAGCAGAAGTAAATCTGAACTGGGCGCCCCAAGGAAGATAATTAGTGGCGATCGGGATTGTTGATATCTTAAATTAATAGTTTGATGCCAAGAAGAATGTTTATTAATATGACAAGTGTTAAGAAAATAAGAACCGGCGATATCATGGACACCGTACAACTTGAGAAGGTGCTTACAGACAAAAGCATTGTGAAAGTCATTCAGATGGCTCCCTCGGTGCGCGTTGCAATAGGAGAGCTTTTTGGATACGAGCCCGGAACGCCGCTTACAAACAAGCTCATAGGGGCATTCAGGAAGCTGGGTTTTGATTTCGTATTTGATACTACATTCGCGGCTGACATAGTCGTGATGGAGGAAGATGCGGAGCTTGAGCAGCGGCTCGCTAAAGGCGGCCCATTTCCTCTCACGAACTCCTGCTGTCCGGGATTCGTCGTAGACCTTGAGCGAGACTTTCCCGAGCTTAGGGAGAAAAACATGGCGAGCACGAAGAGCCCCATGGAAACTATGGGGACTCTTATCAAGACCTATTTTGCGGCGAAGCAATCCATAGACCCGAAGAACATATATTCGGTTGCGGCAATGCCGTGCCTAGTGAAAAAATTGGAAGCCGAGAAGCCAGAGCTGCTTCTTGACGGAAACCTACAAGTGGTAGACCTTGTGCTTACAACGGTTGAGACTGCTCAACTCCTCAAGTCGAAGGGCATATATCTTAAGGACTGCCCTAAGAGCGATTTCGATATGTTGCTAGGCCCGTCTTCCGGTGCGGCGAGGCTGTTCGGAGTCAGCGGCGGGGTTTCGGAGGCAACGTTGAGGTATCATGCGCGTCGGCACAACAAGGCGCTTACAGAGCCGGAGATAAGCGAATTGCGAGGTTATCAGAATACGCGGGAGATAAAATTCGAGATGGACGGAAAACAGATGAAGATGCTTGTGATTGACGGGGTGCAGAACGCCGAGCCTGTACTGAAGGACAGGGAACTACGCGAACAGTATCATTTCATAGAAGTCATGAACTGCAGGGGCGGATGCATTGGCGGAGCAGGGCAGCCGCCTGCAACTCCTGAAATAATAGAGAAGCGAAGGAAGGGGCTTTACTCTCTCGGAGAGAAAGCCGGATACTCTGATTCGGGGCAGAACCCGGCAGCAACGCAACTTTATCGTGAGTTCCTCGGAGAGGTAGGTGGCGAGAAGGCGAAAAAGCTGCTCCACCTGTCTAATATCACATGGAAGGCGCACGAGCCGATAAAAAAGTGAGCGAATGGAATTCGAATATACATCAATACCTGTTTCTTTCTTCAAGCAGGAATACTCGCTGTCGCATGTGCAGGAATATGTCGAGATGGTAATTTATGCTGCGATTGCCTTTGCCATTCCTTTTGTTCTGGGCGCCCCACAGCTTCTTGTAGGGAGCGTGGTCAACTGTGCATTGGTTTTAGCTGCACTCAATCTTAGGGGAAAACGGCTTCTGCCGGTTATATTACTGCCATCCATAGGTGCATACGCAACCGGAATGCTATTCGGAGTCGCATCAAGTGCTCTATTGATTATGATACCTTTTATATGGATTGGCAACTCAATCCTTGTCTTTACAATGAAGAAACTTACCTTGTCAATGAAAAAGAACAGGATAGTTTCTTTGGGAATCGGAGCAGGAGCAAAGGCGGGTTTCCTCTTTCTTGCGGCGTTTGTCCTATTTAGCTTCGGCTTTTTGCCAGCAGTATTTCTTACTGCAATGGGGATTCTGCAACTTGCAACCGCGCTGATTGGCGGAGGCGCAGGATTAGTGTTACAAGAAGGTAAGAAGCATATCAATTTAGGGCTAAAGCAATAGCAGGTTCAGATTTTCCAAAATCTGAACGGTCTTGACTTAAAAAAATTGTGGTGCGTTATAAATGCGGAGAACATTGCATAAAAATAAGGTTTTTAGAGTAGAGGAAATTACGTCGAAAATAAGAGACAGAAAGGTAAAATCCTATATTATAAAAGAGCCAAACACTGTTGCAGTACTACCAATAACCAAGAACGGCTACATATTGCTAGAGGAGCAGTACAGGATTGCAATAGACAAAAAGATATACGAGATTCCTGCGGGACACATAGAAAAAAACGAAACGCCTTTGCAGGCGGCAAGAAGGGAACTTGAAGAAGAAACCGGATTCATAGCAAAGAAAATGAAATTTCTGATTTACTTTTATCCAACTCCTGGAATAATAAACAAAAAGGAATACCTATATCTTGCAGAGGGCCTAAGCAAAGGAAAAATATCGCTGGATAAAGACGAGGACATCATAACAAAGGAGATGCGTTTGGACAACGCATTAAAATTTATAAAATCAGGAAGAATTACAGACGCAAAAACAATACTTGCAATACTTTACTATAAAAGATTCGTAAACAAATCATAGAATGCTATATCGACCTGTTTATCAGGAACTCGGTCATTGATTTAAGGATTCCCTTTGCATTGGAATCAGGAAGCATCTTATCCACATTCTTCCATGCATCTTTGACAAGCTTCTCCTCTAGATTTTTAGCATAATCAATTGCACCGTACTTATTCAATATCACTATCGCCTCTTTTATCAGCTTTCTGTCCGTAGTGTGCAATTCAAGAATCTCTACAAGTCTTTTTCTGTCGCCCTCGTTTGCTTTTGATAGCGTGCGAATGACCAATAATGTTATCTTGCCTTCTGTAATGTCCTCTCCTACGCCCCCCTTGCTCTCAGAAACTCCGCTTTCGGTTACATTAAGAAGATCGTCCTGTAGCTGGAAAGCAACTCCAATACTTGCGCCAAAGTTGCCAAGCGCCTGGACCATTTTATCATCGCCTCCGCCCAGCACTGCTCCGAGCTTTGCAGCCATGCTCGAAAGTACGCCTGTCTTTGAATATGTCATCTGGAGATATTCGCTTTCTGAGACCTTGAGCGGGTCGACCAGAAAATTATGCCATGCTATGTCGGTTGCCTGGCCTATGGTGACCTTGAGCATCTCCCTCTGGTAAACATCCAACAATCTTATCTTTGTTTTATCTGTAAGTTTTTTGCTGTCCAGCAATGCAACTATCGGGAAAAAGAACATGAAGTCCCCAAGGTTAAGTGCGATATCAATCCCGTATTTCTTGTGTACTGCTGGAGCTCCTCGTCTTACTTCGGAACTGTCCTCTATGTCGTCATGTATCAGGGTCGCATTGTGTATTATTTCCGGTATCATGGAAAATTCTATGTAATCGTTGGAATTCTTTCCAAGGGCGTCTATTACTGTAAGCATCAGTACAGGCCTCCACCTCTTTCCGCCAAGCTCCAGAAGGTATTTTGCAGGCAATATCACTGCCCTTTCTATTGCTTTAGGATCATATTCATAGCCGCTTCTTCCTAGGAGCTTCTCAAGATATCTTACTGAGGTCTTGTCGGTAAGGTACTCATTTATCTTCTTATCTACCTCTATGGCACGGCTCTTGATGTAATTGACAATCTCCTCCCTTTCCATGTTAACCATCGACTGCTATAACACCGTTATATTTAAATATTATTAAAACTATACCTATAGTAGGTGTTTATTCTTGGCAGTCGAAAGATTAGTGAGCTTAGCTAATACTGCAATAAAGAGCAATTTCGTAAAGCTGGACAGGCCGTATAAACTCAACTTCTGCATAACGTACTGGTGCCAGTCGAGATGCCTTACCTGCAACATATGGCAGATAAAGCCGAAAGGGGAGCTTACAATAGAAGAGGTAAAGGAATTTGTCAAGAAGAACTCATATTTCAAGTGGGTCGAGCTTACCGGAGGAGAGCCATTCCTCAGAAGCGACATAGTGGAAATAGCAAGGACATTCAAGGAGCAATCAAAAAGGCTCTACATACTCACACTGCCTACAAACTCATTGTGCAACCAGGACATGGTCGAGAAGAAGCTCAGGGAAATACTGTCGTTGGGCATACCACGTGTTGCAGTAACTGTAAGCCTTGACGGCTATCGCGAGCTTCACGACAAGATACGAGGCATACCTGGAAACTACGACAGGGCAATATCAATGTTCAAGAGGCTAAAGGAGCTCAAGAAGGAATACCAAAATCTGTTTTTTGTATTCGGTTACACGCTCAGCAAGTTCAACAAAGGCGAGTTCGAAAAAACCTACCAGGAGGTAAAGAAGGACATACCAGACCTCAGATACAACGACTTCCACATAAACCTTGCACAAATTTCAAGCAATTACTACGGCAATGCTCAAGATGACATAAAGGTAAACAATCCTGAAGTGGTTGGCGAACTGGAATCGATACTCAAGCACAGGGAGTTCGAATTCGGGGTCATACCGATTATAGAGACTGCATTCACGAGAAAGCTTGTCGAATACGCAAGGACGGGCTCAAGCCCGATGAGGACAAGGAGCCTTGAGGCATCTCTTTTCATGGACAGCTACGGAAATGTCTATCCATCGATAATGTGGG
>JBGOTD010000020.1:0-11358 GCA_041476285.1 Candidatus Micrarchaeaceae archaeon | reverse complement strand
GGCAAGAAAACATACAACCGCACCGATAAAATTATACACAAGAGGCTAGTGGTGGAATGATGAAGGCTGAAATAGGCATTATAGGAGGTTCAGGTTTCTATTCACTTTTGGAGGATGCAGAGAGCCTAGACATAGAAACGGAATACGGAAAGCCAAGCGACAGGGTTTCGATAGGCAAAATTTCAGGAAGAAATGTTGCCTTCATACCAAGGCATGGCAGCAGGCATGCATTTCCGCCGCACAAGGTGCCTTACAGGGCAAACATACAGGCGCTCCACGAACTCGGCGTTAAAAGGATAATAGCAACAAATGCAGTGGGATCGCTAAACCCAAAATACAAGGTAGGGCAGATAGTTGCATTTGACCAGTTCGTAAACCAGACACATGGGAGGCCGGACACGTTCTTTGAGAAGGAGGTCGTACATGTAAGCACTGCAGAGCCTTATTGCTCTGAATTAAGAACCATTTCAACAGCAATTGCAAACAAGATGAAGATAGACTATAAGGACGGTGCGTCAGTCGTTGTGATAAACGGGCCGAGATTTTCAACTAAGGCTGAATCAGTCTTCTTCAGCAAACAGGGATTCGACCTCGTTAACATGACGCAATATCCGGAAGTAGTCCTTGCAAAGGAAAGGTGCATTTGCTATCTTGCACTCGGCATAGTGACAGATTATGATGCGGGCCTGATAGGCAGGGAGGACATAAAGCCGGTAAGCCACAAGGAAGTCATGGAAACATTTTCAAAGAGCGTTGACAAAGTAAAAGATCTTATTAAGGAAATAGTAAAGGACACGCCCCAAACACGCAAATGCGAATGCGCCAATTCGCTGGATGGAGCAATAATAAAAGTGTAGTTTTGGCTGAATAATAACCTTTATTATCATGTATTATGAACATTATAGATAATCCAAAGGTTATGTTTATATGCAGGAAATAAGAATAAGCAGTTGGAAGTTTGTCATAATCGAGATAATAGTTATTGCATTTATTGCAGGATTAACCTACTATGGATCATCATTGCAGTTTTCACATCCACCATCAACTACCACATCTACATCAACCGTTCCTGCTTTATCAACAACAACCATAAACCAAACCCAGATGGTGCCTTATCTCACATTGCTAGAAGTCCAGGGGATTTTTGGATCGAATAACAGGAATGCGACTTATAATGCAAATCATTGCCAACCAAGCAACAGCACAAATCCGAATTACTGTGCGAACGTGGCATTTTTTAGCCCGAAGGGCAAGTTCGTGGGCTGGATAATACAATTTAAATATTCAGGAGTGGACTTGAATGAGATATTACTGCTCAACAGCAAAAATAGCAGCTCAACCTATAGGTCTGTGACTAAACCAATATATCCTAATGCCACAATCGGATATTACCCGTCAAATGCGATAATAAATGCAACAGAAAACGGGGCATTGTATTCGATACAGTTCGGAGACTCATACACAAACATATACCTGATTAAAGGCAATGATTCTGCATTTGTTTATCTTAGCGGTGCAAATTACAGCCAAAACTACACCTCTAAAATAGTTTCCGCGATCAGCAAAAAGATGTGAATTGCTTATTCTTGCAAACTCTTCCTAAGCATGGTAGCATTTGCCATCGTTTGTTAGATAGTAACCCGCCGGGCAGGATATGCAGCTGTTGTCATGACAGTAAGAGCCTGAGGAGCAGTAGCCCACGTTGCATGCCTGATGACATGATCCGTCAGCACCAACAGCATATCCCGGACTACAGGATACACACGTGCCTCCGTAACAGGTAGAACCGCTGCCGCAATAGGTTGATGCACTGCCACATGCAGCGTGGCATTGGCCGTCTGTGCCTAGAGTATAACCAGCAGGGCAGGATATGCAGCTGTTGTTGTAGCATGAAGAGCCTGAGGAGCAGTAAGAGCCTGAACTTCCGCATTCGGCATGGCATGCACCGTCTAGCCCAGGAACCTCTCCAAGTGGACATGCCGTTAACGGCTTGCAAGATGTAGAGTTGCACGTAAGATTGAAGTACCATCCGTCTACTGATTTGTACGGATTCTGCACATTCCCTGTTGACTCTAGGAATTGGCTCGTGCCATTCTTGTAGATTATGTTTAAAATCAAATGGTTGATTACATGCGGATTAGTCAGGTTAGGATAATCAAGATAAAGGAATTGCACACGCATGCCGTAGCCTGCCTGGATATTTCCTGCCTCTAGCATGCTGGCCATCAGGACAGCAAAATCCTTGCAATCTCCCTGCCCGTATGCAAGTGTTTCTGCAGGGTATTCGGAAGAATTGCTGAATACGAGACTGTATGTTGCCAATTGCCTTCTGGAGTTGAACACCTCGCTCACAAATTCAGGTGCGGTCCTTCCGTTTGTGAGGTTGCCTATCTCATTTGCGAATAAAGCAGGGGTTATTAGGCCGCTGTAGTCGTATGTATAAAGGGCCTTGCCATTTGATGTGCTATTTAATACCAATAGGGACATCTCTTTAGGAACAGAGGCGTAATGCTGATATACCGAAGCTGGAAAATACCACTTTTCTATATTTCCGTTGATTGTATGGAAAACGAAGGTGAAGTTGCCGTTATTTGAAGATGCAGCAGAATAGTTTGTATCGTTGCTGCTTATTGCGTGTGCTGTTGGTGCAAAAGAGGCAGGGTTGTTTATGCCAGTGGTCCTGAATAAACCATAGGAGACACCAGCCAGTAAAAGAACTGCAACTACTAGGTATAACGTCTTGATCGGCAGAAATCCCAAATTACCACTTATAATATTTTCTTTTTTATGATATATATACTTTTATTTTAAGTGGTATTAAGGTTGGTGCTTTAAGAAATAGTATGTATGTAATCTGTTTTAGGCAGTTACATCAAGCAGAGGGTTCTTGTTTTTCTCCTGATTTTCTGTTGAAGTATCTTCTAAGGGTACAGGATTTAGACAGTTGCATCCTTCCTGTACGCACTTATGGCTAAGATTTTCGAAGTCTGCAGTATAATTGCTAGTATGATAGCGTCTTCCTCTGAATTCCGTAATTTTATGCTTGCATTTACATAGGGCCATACTAATTACCCGTACTGGTTAATCGCAAAAAGGTGCAGAAAGCCAGAAGGAACATTTATTCCCTTTTTACTTCGCATATGCAGTTCCCTTCAGTTGGCTGGCCAAAATGCTTCCATTCGCCCTCAGGATTTTTCTTTTTCCTGTGGAATATCTTAAATGGCGCTTTCAGGACCCCGATGAATCTGTTGTGTGATTTTTTAGAAGCTTGATTTGAATACACATAGACTCTTGTCACCTCGGGCTTTTCTGAATGACCATTGTTTGGTCTCCATCCTCCTCTTTGGAATGACGTTCTGTTGGCTTCAGCAATACCATCTTCTCTACCCCTTTCATATGTCTGATCCAAGCTTTGCTGTGATGTCTGCTGTGCCTCATCAGTCTTTGGAGTAGTTTCAACTTTTTTATTTTCTTGCGTTACCGTTCTTGCTTTATGATGAACATGCTTCGCCTTTTGATGCACCTCTGTCTGTAACGCTGGCTTCTGCTGTGGCAGTTGCTCAGTCTTATGGCATGAATTGCATGACATTGTCATAAGTGTAGCTGCTGTTAAAGTAACTGCGCCATTTCTTACAAATTTGCTTAATCCGGAACTTTTTCTTGTATTAATATCGCTAGCAAGCCTTGTTTTGACTGTTTCCAATTTTATCACTAATACCTATTATTTGATTTAAATATATAAACCTATCTTCGTGATTGTCGAGGATTTGCCTGCAGTATATAAACACCTCTACTTGCGTCTGGGGTACAGATGCACATTATGGTTTCCTTAAGAAGTTCTCCAAACTGCAGACTATACAATTAGCAAGCAAAGGGCCAAAGCATCACTGACCCGTTATTCTGTTGTCCGACCATCAAATTCCTTGTCTTTAGCCATTGCTTCGGCTCTTGTACGGTGCACTATTTTATCTTTATGGTCTGGCGGTGAATAAATTGTATAAAACTTGAGATTAAGACGCGCAGAAGTATTGATTACATTATGTTTTGCGCCTGCTGGTACAATGGTGCCGCTACCATTTTTAACAGCGTGCTTAACGCCATTAATAACGACCATTCCCTTTCCATACTCAAACCTGAAGAACTGATCTATGCCTTTATGAATTTCTTCACCTATCTCTTCTCTTGGTTTAAGGCTCATAAGGACAAGCTGGCTATGTTCTGCAGTATATAACACATGCCGAAAATAATTATTTTTCTTCGTCTCCTTTTCAAGATCGACTTTGTACCCCTTTTTGGCTTTCATGTTCGTCATCGATTACAATAGTCTGTCACAACGTATGCCTTTACTCTTATTCAGCTTAAAAGAAAAAGAGGGAGTAATCAACCCCATCCCCCGCCACCCACTGTTGTTGTAGGTGCTGTGGATCTAGTGCTTGTTGAGACTACTGAAGAAGTTGCTGCGGTGGAGCTCTGTGATGTAGTTGGTGAGGAGGTTGTTGCCGTACTTGATGAGGTTGCCAATACAATTAATGTTCCCCTCATTCCAAGATCCGAATGGCCCGTTACCCTGCAATAGTATGTGTAATTACCCATAGCAGGCGCGGTAAAACTAACAGTTGCATTCTGGCCGGGCGATAGGTATCCCGTATCTACCAAATAACCACTTCCGCTAGGATTGCTTATAGTAAAGGTATGGCTCACAGTTCCTATGTTTTTAACCTGTAGCACTACTTTATCACCCGCATTTACTGTCATTGTGTTCGGTGTGATGGAATATTCCTTTTCTGTCACATTAAAGATATCAGTTTTTTGCGAATTTGAAGTATTTTGCTTTATTGTTGAGGTAGGTGCTGAAGAAGCCGTGCTAAGTATGGTTGTAGTCGATTGGCTTGTTTGACCATTCTTTGCGCCTAAAATTCCGCTAGAGGCTACATAATAACCCCCAACCACTATGGCAATAACAACTATTAGTCCTAAAACTACTAATCCGGTATTCATAATCATCCCACATAAATGCAATATATTAGATAATTATGTTAGAAAGAGAATTTATAAGTATTGCTAGTTTATTCTGTTACTTCATGGGGGTATAAGAAATGGAGCAACAACCACGTATAACCCGTATAGCATCATCAAAGACGAAACCATAGCAATAATTATGTCGATGAATTGCAGTTTAAACCGCTTCCTGGCAAAGAAAGGATATGCCAAAAACACTATTACCTGTGAGACATAAAGAGACATCAACGATAAAATGAGGGTATCCTGGTAGAAAGCCTCAGGGTTGAGAATGCCAAGCGCACTGAATAGGATAAACAATACACCAACTATTGTAAGTGACCTATCTGGCTTAAGGTTAAGCATTGAAAATGAGAGCCGTTGTATTGCTATGAACTCAATTATTATCAGGTCAAATATGCTTATTATCGAGAATATCGCTACAAAATATGCAAAGTTTTTCCCTATTGCGCTGCCTAATACCAAGAATCCTGGAAGCCCTGAAGCTGCCTGCTGCTGAGTGGCACTAACCAAGGCAATCGAGCCTAAGATGAAGAATATTGCAACGATGAAGAAAGAGAACACTAAAACCTTTCTAATACTCTTACCACCGCCTTTTGCCTCATCACCAAGGAAAAGTGGCAAGCTTGCACAGACAAACAGTAGAGACGTAACCAGTACCCCATGTGAGAATGCAGCGATACCCGTTCCGCTTACAGAGGCAAATGAATGTAACAGGCTCACCGAAAGCATCTTGTATGCAATAATGCTGATTATTATCAACTGCATTATCGCAGTAACAAATATGAAATATAGAACCTTCCTGAAACTGAGGATCAATGACACTATTATGATCATGGGCAATGCAATTTGTATTAGTGGGAGATAAGGCGTAAGATTACGGAACAAGAAAGGCAGTAGCGAATAAGTGATATAAGTTACTGTATAGGGTAGATAAAGGAAATAGCTTATCAACCATATCCAACCCTGCAGTTTTGCTGTTTTAGCCCCTACCGCCTTTTCGACAAAGGTGTATAAACCACCCGAGGAAACTATCTTTTTTGAATACTTGTACCATACCAGCAAAGGGGCAAGGAAAAGCAGAATCCCAAACAGCGTTGCATACAATGAATAAGTACCTACAGGATATGATGAGGTAAAGAAGTATATTGTAACTAGAGCAAGAGGTCCGCCAATAGATGCTATTGCAAATCCATAAAGCAGATAATCAGGTATAGAAGCCCGTTCAATTTTATCCTGCATAGGTCATCCTTATATTATAAGTTTGAATTTGTTATTTACAAAATTGAATGCGTTACCCACAAGCAAAGCCAAAAGCAGGAACATGCCAGGAACATAATAAAGCAGGACAAAGGCCATAACAGCAACAATGATGCCATAAACGGCGCCGCTCTTTACTGTTAATGGTGAACTTCTGTGTTCTATCAACATAAGGAAAGCAAAGAAGAGAACCAGCGGGTTTAGAAGTGCGATTGGATTCTTTAATACCAATTGCATGCCAGTAAGGAAGAAAATAACGTTATAAAATAATAGAAACACAAATACTGTCTTGAGTCTCTTTATTCTGTAGCATATGAGGATGCCCAATATTATTATCTCTAAGGGAATTCCGAAGGAAAAGTTGGAAAGAACGCTTGAAGCGCTCCACCATGATGCACCAGATTTAAAAAGGAAATAAGATACAACCAGACCGAAAGCGGCAGGATTGAAAATCTGCTTTTTGTCTATTTTTATTATATGCTTTGAAAGTATTGCGATTATTGATGCGATAATAATGATATAGATATGGGCGCCGGGATTGAGCAATGATCCGATAAAGAGGCCAGTTATAATTGCGCTCTTCGGAAATACGGCTTTCTTTTGTTTGTAATATTTTATAATAAAATCCAAAATAGAAGTCACAACAACAGCTATCGCCAATTGGGGAAGTGACTTTTGAATGCCTACCTGGCCTATGCCTATTGCTGCAAGTATAACCAGAGTTATAATCATATGGATGTAGATGTCAGGAAGCTTCATTGAAAACCAACCATATATTTACAGAGAGTAATTAGTTTATTTACATGAATTAATGATTAATCAATTTCAAAAGGTGCTTTTGGGGACCTAACGTTCATTATTATGTTTCTGTCCCCCTCTTTCGATGGGTATATGCAATAAGTAATCTTTGTACCCCATTTTTTATTTATTTTTTCAAATATTTCGCTCAATCCTCTGAAATCCAGCTCTGTAAAATGGATAACCCCTAGATTCCAATCAAACTCGTACTTGGTTTCCTTTCCTCTGTAGAATTTTATCTCCCTTTTTCCGTAAAGTTTGAATTTGAATTCCTTGAGTTCGTTTAGCAGTTCGTTAAACATTATTTTATTAGAAAATGGCTCTAGTGGTTCAAAATTTTTCATCATACCATACAGTATTTACAGTATGCATTTAAATATCATTTGATTTTCAATTTGCTTAGATTATAAGAAGCTATTAAATGTCTATTTTACTTATTTTATTTATATGAAAGACAAAATAGAAGCACCCAACATCATAAAGATATTAATAGTGCTGGGTGGGTTTCTTGTATTCTTGAGTGGACTTTTAGCAATATTGGGTTTTCCAATAGGATTTACCTTCACGGACGGTCATATGATGATGCTCGTACTGCCCAATGTGAGCATCTATCATGGAATTGTTGAGGCTACCAGTGGCATTATAATTTTGTTAATTGCTCTTCTTATCAATATGAAAAATATTGGCTCTGTGCAAAACTTTTCAATAGCTGCCCTAATATTTTCCATCATTAGCCTAATAGGAGGCGGCGGATTTTTAGCAGGATTCATATTGGTTTTTATTGGTAGCATTTTCGGAATCGGCTACAGCTATGTTGTTTCAAGCAAGCAGTCTTATCCTGAACATAGAAAAACTACGCTAAAAACACATATAAAAAGCGAGAAAGTTGCACCTGCCAAGAATGTATCAAAACTATTAAAACCAGAGGAGCGTGTGTTGTATAATCTAATTAATCAGGCAGACGGTGCAATTTTCCAGGCGGAGCTTGTAGAAAAAAGTGGCTTTACGAAAGTAAAGATAACTAGAATTTTAGACAGGTTAGAAGGTCGTGGAGTTATAGAAAGGAGAAGGCGAGGAATGACAAACATAGTCATACTAAAAAATGCGAAAGCATCGCAGTAACGCTTTTAAACAGACCTCCTGAAACTAGTTTCATACTAATCCTAATATGCTGTTTCGACCATAGCAATTTGTGATTCCATGAAAAAGGGAACCAAGAAAACGGCGAGAATTAAAAAGGTTGACAAAATTCCAAAGAAAGGCCTCTGGATTAGTATTGCTGTTGTGGTAATGGCATTTGTACTTATAGTTGCATACGCGAAAGCTGCAAACACAAGAACAAATATTATCCAGTACGAAAACACGACTGGCATGATGTCTGGTGGCACAACAAATCAAGGAATGATAGCAGAATGCAATGAAATTATGCATTCTTATGGGTTAAACCAGTCCGTAATAAATGCTATGCAGAGCATGATGTCAGGTGGCATGATGCAAATGATGGGGCATCAGCACTAAAAATTTAAGGTTGTAACTCATGGACGCAAAAATAGGATTAAGTTCAATGGGAAAGCTCAAGGCAGTGTTGATAATGCTCACCATTGCTACCGTAACTTTGATAAATCTGTCAAAAGTAACATCTGCAATGTGCCCACTCTGCGTTGCTGGAGCAGCAGTCGGCTTAAGTGTTGCTAGGTATTATGGAGTAGATGATATTGTAGTTGGTATATGGCTTGGTGCATTGGCAGTCTCAACGGCATTATGGATAAATACCCTCATTAATAAGAAAAGTAAGACAAAAGTTATACCATTCCAAGGGTTCTTTGTAATTACTGCTTTGATTGCTGCAACAATAATGCCGTTCTATTTTGCTGGTTTTTTCAAAGGAATGCCAAATATGGTAGATACAATATTTGGGATAAATAGGCTAGTATTCGGCAGCCTGATTGGAGGGATTGTCACATTCATCGGAGCGCCGGTTAGCAATACCATAAAGAAAAAACGTGGCAAGGTGTTCCCTTATCAGACCATAATCTTGACACTTCTGGTACTTGCCTTGCTTTCACTGCTGTTTTGGTACATTACAAAATACTACTACATAATCTAATGGGTGTTTGAAATAGAAAACGAAGAAAAGAAAAAGAGACAAAATGACATGGAAGAATTTCTGGACAAAGTGCACTCGTTTAGTAATTTCAGTAGTACAGATCTCTCTTCGGGGGAAGATTTGAGCATTGCCGTAATGAACTTGATCTCAATAGAGGAGCACCTTTACTTCACAACAATAAAGACAAACAAGAAGGCTTATCTTGAAATTCTTAAACCAATAAGAGCCATGAGATCAAAACTGCTTAAAGAGCTGATAAACCAGCCTGAAGGCGAAGTATGGTGCATATCAAAGCACTTGCTCGCATCATCCATGCGTTTGATAGAAGTCGGTACAAAATACCTTGCAAACGGAAAGGAAAACGACGCAAGTGAGAAGTTCGAGCAGGCATTTGACCTTTATTCACTCTTCTGGAGTCTGAATCTTAATCAGAATTCATCAAAGGGGGCATTAGAAACTCAGGATAGGGATCTGGAAGTCAAGCAAAAGAAGGATGCGTTCAGCAGTATAAGGGAAATGGTCAAGAAGATAGTTGACTGTTGTAAGGAATAGATTATGCTTAGGTGAGAATTATGAATAAAACTTGGATATATAGTATTGGAATAGTTGCTGTGTTGCTTGTTGCTGCTGCAGTGTATTTTAGCACGCAACATTCGAGCACAGCAAAATTCGAAAGTCCTGGACTGAATCCTTCTGCGCAGAATGTATTCGAAGGAAAGATAACCAGTGGCAATACTGAAGCACAAACATACACAAATGTTCCAGTATTAACTGATGAAGGTTGTACCACAGATCAAAAGACAGGTCTGGCGAATTGCACCACAAAACTTGAGACAGATGGCGGTGTGATAGCATTCAATTATGAGCATGATATGATGCAGAAGCCCTGCTTGTCACTTGGAGACAAGGCTATTGTTCAGGTAAATGGAGATGGTTCTGCCTTAGTTGAAAGAACTTATTGGGCTGGTGGCGGTGCGTAAAAGAAAAAGGAATAGTCGCTTAAAGGCTGTAGTAGTGTTCTCATTAATAGTTATTGCACTGCTTGCGGTGCACTTTGCAGGAAGCTATTATTCGGCTAGCAACCTTACGCGTACCCACGCAGTTTCTAATTACAGCAATGTAAATAATACAGTAGCAGCTAAAAGATTAGACTTTAGCAGTATCGTAGAGCAGGTTTATCCCAGCAATGGATTCATTTTAGCTGCAAAGTGGAATAACACTGCAGAAAAACTTCTTAATAAAGGGGCATTGAACCTTTCATTTGTCTCAAATTCCCTTATCGGTGCGGGCGAGCCTTTGACAAACGAGCAACTTAAGATTCTAAATGGAGCTAGCAATACGAATATAACTCTAAATTCAAGCAGTGCATTGTTTACGCTCTACGTTTTATGGGCAATAGGAATAAACAACAAGGCCGATGCGATAAACAATGGTCCAATTATGAATTATGGGAACCCAAATCAATTTGCGAGCACAGGGGGTTATGGACATCTTGGCAATCTATCAATTGGAAACCTCTCAATAATAAATCTTAGTCGAGCACAGCAGGATGAAGTAAACTCAATAGCATCAAATGTTTACAGGCCGTGCTGCGATAACCCAGCAATGTTTCCCGATTGCAACCATGGGGCAGCACAACTAGGGCTTATAGAACTTATGGTTTCACAAGGTAGGAGTACAACTGAGATATACAATGCGTTGAAGGAGTTCAATTCTTTCTATTATCCGCAACAATACCTTGATATGGCAGTACTTTTGAATGCAACACAGAACAAAACGTGGGCAGAGGTTGCAGCAACCTTGATTTTGGGATACAACTTCTCGAGCGCTTCTGGTTCTTATGCTGTACAAAAACAACTTATGGCCAGCAATATAACAATAGGTACTGGTGGAGGATCTGGAGGCGGATGCGCGGTGTAGAGCTTTGGAGAACAAAGGCAAATTTATGGGGATGTTCACCTTTAATAAAAAGAATGGAAATCCTAAGAAAGTATGCATGGTTTGCGATATGATGGTTAGCGATAAAACATATTTTAAGACGGAATTAAATGGTAAAACATATTACTTCTGCAACGAAGAGTGCAAATCGCAATTCGTAAAAAACCCTTATAAATATATACAGAGTGATCTATCCTAGTGTTCGATTATAACTGGGCATTAAGGATAAAATAAAT
>JBGOTD010000019.1:0-11881 GCA_041476285.1 Candidatus Micrarchaeaceae archaeon | reverse complement strand
AGTGACATTCGACATAGACTCGAATGGCATATTGCACGTAACAGCAAAGGACAAGGCAACAGGAAGGGCGCAGAGCATGGACATAATTGCACCGCACAAGATGAACAAGGACGAAATAGAGAAGATGGCAGAGGAAGCGAAGGTGCACGAGGCTGAAGACAAAATAATAAGGGATAATATAGAGACAAGAAACGCAGCTGAATCCATGGTTTACACTACGGATAAATCGCTGGAAGAATTCAAGGAGAAGATACCTGCCGATGTGAAAGAAAAAATCGAAGGTGCAAAGAAGGAACTTGAGGAGGCGCTCAAGGGCGAGGACTACGGAAAGATAAAGGAGATGAGCGATGCACTTCAAAAGACGCTGCAGGAGATAGGGGCAAGCATGTACAAGGGATCGGAAGGTGCTGAAGGCTCAAGTAGCTCAGAAGGAAGCGAAGGAAATCCGGATCCTGAAGCCAAGTAAAACAACCAATGGTAAAAATGGCCAAAGACTATTATGATATACTGGGAATTGGCAAGGACGCATCGCAGGACCAGATAAAGAGCGCTTACAGGGAGCTGGCACTCAAACACCATCCGGACCGCAACAAGCACAAGGACTCCGAGGAAAAGTTCAAGGAGATAAATGCCGCTTATGCTGTGCTGAGCGATCCGGAAAAGAGGCGGCAGTACGATGCCTATGGTTCGGAGGGATTCGAACAGAGGTTCACTAACGAGGACATATTCAAGGGCGTCAATATAGAGGACATAATCAGAGGATTCCAGGAAAATATGTTTGGCTTCCAGGACGTCGGAAACCCGTTTGGTGGTTTTCAGGAAGAGCCGCGCGGAGTCAATCTTAACATTTCTTTTGAGGACATAGAGAAGGGATTCGACAGGGAATTCAGCGTTCAGCACAACAAAATGTGCAGCAACTGCAAAGGCAGCGGCGGAGAACCAGGATCAAAGCACATAAAATGCGCAAAATGCAATGGAAAAGGCAGGATACACATCCAGCAGCAGATACCTTTTACCATATTGACTTTTGACAGCACCTGCGACAAATGCAGGGGCAGCGGCAAGATTCCGGAAAAGGTGTGCAAGACGTGCAGGGGCTCAGGAAAAGTTATAGTGACGGAAAAATTCAGGATAAAGGTAGATAAAGTTGACGGAAAGGATGGGAAATCAAGGGGAATGTTCGGAATTTTCTAGTTTCTTCCTTTAAATCATGTTCTCAGGAATGACCTGGCCTGTGTTTCGTTGTAGTTTAGGAGGTGCATCAGTCTAAGAGACCTGGCCTGCTGCCTGTTGAACTTTTCGTCGTATTCTTTTCTTTTATTTGTGTCCCCAAGAATCATACGAGCCCTGTCTAGCTCTTTTATTTTTGACTCGTTTTCTTTTATCGACGTTTCAAGCGCAACGGAAAATTCGCTAATGTTGGTTTTTTTCTTTGTGCTCTCGTGCTTCTCATTGTCGGATTTATATTTTAGAACAAGCCTTTTGTGGGCTTCGTTTATCTGCGCCTTTGTGGCACCCGTTGGCACGTTTAATGTTTTATAATGACCGAACAGGTCATTTGCGCTTCCGTCCTGCTTCTTGGGAAGATAGGGATTTATGATTCCTTTTGTAATCTCAACAACCGTTGGGATTTTGCTCGCAATTCCTCTTAGGATTATGGAATTTGATATCTGCTGCAAATTGCAATCCTCGATTTCGAAAATACTTTTTAATATGTTGCCGGTCCTGCTTCTTGCCTCCTCTATTTCCGCTCTTGTCTCATCTTTTACTTCAATATTCCTTATATCGTTCATAAGGGTGCGTCTTATATATTTTATTGCTACGGCTCTTGTGTATTCACTGCCCTTTGCCATGGCTTTTTCCAGTTCTTTCTCCGCGCTGTCTGCTGCCCTCCTATTGCCGTTGTTCATAAGTGCATAAAGAGCGTTGGCTGCGGCATGTTTCACGTGCCTGTGTTCACTTTGCATTAGCAAGTCAGTTATTTGAGATATTGGATTGTTTCCATCATGGCCGTTGCCGTACAACACCTTATCGTGCGCTTTATCAATCGTTTCAAATTGGGTTTTGTATCTTAAGAAAATTATCTCCTCTGTGGACTTGCCCCTTCTTGCAGCACTTCGATTAACCATTTTATCATAAACCATTTGAATGGAACAGATATTTAGCTTTATTGCTTTTGGGTGTTCAACCTTACTGCAATTTTAATCCGGTTTCTGCATCCAGCTTGTTCTTTATTTCAGTCTTATGGAATCAAGATTCATAGGCGCCCTTGCCTCCACATGCATTATCCTACCGATGGATCGTGCAAGGTCTTCGCATTTAGATTCTTCGCCGTGCATTGTGAATACGCTCTTTGGCTTTGGCCTCAGGTTCTCTACGAACTGCAGCAATTGGTGCCTGTCGCTGTGTCCTGAGAATCCCTCGACTGTCCTTACATTCAGGTTTATCTTTACAGGCAACAGCTTTCCGTTCTCGTCAGGTAGAGGCACTTCTTTCAATCCGTTTTGTATCCTTCTTCCGAGCGAGTTGGAGCTGTTGTATCCCACGAATATTATCGTGTTCTTTGGATCGTCCGCAAGCCTCTTGAAGTACTCAAGGCTTGCGCCGCCATTCATCATTCCGCCGCTTGCCAGTATTACTGCCGGGCCTCTGTCAAATATCTCTTCACGTTCTCCTTTTATTATCTCGAATATCTCGCTTTCGAATGGCGACCTGTTGTTGAGTATGCGGTTCCTGAGGCTTTCCTTTAGGTATTCAGGATATGCTGTGTGTATTGCGCTTGCCTCCAGTATCATGCCGTCAAGATAGACTGGCACATCAAGCTTGTACTCGGGTTTGTTCATCATGTAGTTCTCAAGGACAAGCTGCATTTCCTGGGATCTTCCTACTGCAAAAAGCGGGATTATTACCTTGCCCTCATTCTTTATCGTTGACTTTATGGTTTCCATCAAGTCCCTTTCCGCATCGCCACGGTTCTTTGTGATATCACCGTTGCCGCCATAAGTGCTTTCTATGAATAATGAATCTATCCTTGGGTATTTCGTATCGGCAGGATCATAAAGTCTTGTAAACCCGTATTTCATGTCGCCGGTATGCACTATGTTGTACATCCCTTCCCCAACGTGAAGATGAACTGCTGCGCTTCCGAGTATGTGCCCTGCATTGTGGTAGGTGAGCTTGAGCTCGTCCGTTATGTTCGTTACCTCGCCGTAGTCCCTTGTTATCATGTGGGTGAGCATCTTCCTTATGTCCTTCTCGCCGTACAACGGTGTTCCGCCAGCCCTCTGGCTGAGCTTTAGATAATCGTTAAGCAGCAATGCAGCCATGTCCCTTGTCGGTGGTGTGCAGTAGACGGGCCCCTCATAGCCGAATTTGAATAGGTATGGAACAAAGCCTATGTGATCCATGTGAGCATGAGTAAGCACTACAGCGTCAAGCTCGTTTATTGAGAGGTTTGCGCTGTCAAGATATGGGAATGCCTTGTTTATGTCAGAGCCGTTGTTTGCATCAAGCCCCTTTATTGCCGGTTCGGGACTCAATCCGCAGTCGAGTATTATCTTTGAGTGAGGCGTCTCCAGCAGCAAACTGCTTCTCCCCACCTCTCTGTAACCTCCAAGTGCAGTTGCCTTGAGCCATTCGCTCTTAGATATTGCCTTGTTGATGTGCTTTCCAACTCCGATAAGGAACTTCTTCCTGAATTCGGCCTCGTTGAACATCAGCTGCCTTACCCTTGTAAGTGTATCGCTCTCCATAGTTGGCGTCCTGAGCACCTTTGGTGTCCAGTTAGTCTGCATTGCTATGCTCTTGAGCGTTGAGCCGCTCTTTCCTATGACAAGCCCTGGCTTGAGCGCCTCTATGTAAACTTCTGAGAATTCCTCTATGAATTTTATGTTGTTTATTACTGCGTCCTTTGGCACAAGCGTCTTTATTATTTCTTCTGCCTTTGCCTTTGCCATAAGCGCATTTGCCTCGCTCCTTATCACGAGCTTCTTCTTTATTGAGGATGCTATGCCCCTTATGACGCTGTCATCCTCGTACAGCACCTTTGCATGCTTGAGATAGACCACTATGTCCGGTCCCTCGAATTCCGCCTTTACAAAGCCGGCTTCCGCTGGTATCATGGACTTTATCTTGTCAAAGAGCTCCTCAGCCTGCTCTTTATCGATTTGCTCTTTATTCTCTACCGCTTTCTCTTCCAAAAAATCACTGATAAATACGTGTGTGCAATGTGCTGTAGTCCCCTATTGAGATAAAAGCATTATTTTGCCGCCAAAACTTTTTCCAGTTCTTTACCAGAGTATTCCGTGTACCCTGATTTTGTTATTACAGCTATTATCATTCCGTCTCCGGTAGCCGCATTCCTTCTTATCGCTATTGCCAATGCCCTGGCGACATTCTTCACTGCATCCTTTGTGGTGACCCCCTTCTTGTAGGAATCCTCAAGATACCCTATTGCTACCTCGGAACCGCTGCCAGTAACTGTGAATTTTGTCTCTTCTGTGTAGCCGCCAAGCGGATCAATATTGTATATCTGGGGTTCTTCTCCGTCCACACCTGCGACAAGCAGCTGCACGTAAAAAGGATACATCTTGTTCTGTTGAAGTATTATGGAAAGCAACGATGCTGCTGATTTTGGCGACATCGACCTGTTTTCGTTCATCTTGTAAATTTCGTTCTGCGCCTTCACGATTCTTATCAGTTCCTGCGCGTCTCCGACTCCACCAGCAACAGTCAGACCCAATGTGCTGTCTATCCTGAATACCTTTCTAACGTCTTGATTGGCTATGAAAGCGCCCATTGTGGCTCTGGTATCAGCGCCTATGACAACGCCATCCGAGCACACCATGCCTACAGTAGTGGTGCCTTTCATAAATTTTTCCATTTCATTTTTCATCTATACACCGGTTGAATATCTTATGCGCTAAGGAATGATTAGCTCAAAATACATTTTGTGCATTTGTACATTTGCACCAGAATACCCAATTCATCTAATTTTCTATTAAGGCCGTTTTGTTAATAGAATTATGAAGATTATGAATGTTAAAAGTACTAAAAGAATACATTATACTTTGAACCAATACCTATATATTAATTCACTTTTTTGAAAGGCTCAACTGAAGTCCACAAGGCTGCCGTTCCCTACAAACTGCTGTTTTGTATCCCTTAGCTCGGCATATGCGAACGTCCTGTGCACCTTTGTCACCTTCACTTTGTATACGTTGCCTATTCTTGTCTTTGCGTTCTTGACAAAGATTATGAAGTTCCCTATCTTTCCTATGCCTTCGCCCCTGGCGCCTTTTGCATCAACTTTCATGCTGTATTCTAGTCCCTCTTCTACTCCGTATTGTTCTACCAATCCCATACTACTCACCCAACCAAGCGTTTAACTTGGATTGAATTACCCTAATATAATTGCGGCAAATAGCCTTTTAAAGATATTCTACTAATTTCGGTAATTTAGACAGATGTCTAACTTATTTGCCTCGCCTGCCGGACTTGACGCCGGTCTTGCGAGGGATCATTAGAAAATAGAGCACGACTGCAAGAATTGCTGCAGATATTATTAACACGTATAATGATTCTGTTTTGTATTGGCCAATCATATTGAGCTGTGATTGTGCACTGTCCCTCGCCATTGCAAGCAACATATATGAATAGGAGACATTCTTCTGCGACTGCTCTTTTGCAAGATTCAGATAGCCGTATGCAACGTTAAGATTCGGATAAAATATAAGATAGCCGCTCTGGTTGACCATCTTTATGAATGAGCTGGTCGAATTTATTTCGTCCGCAATATTGCTGCCGTGGATGCTCGAGCTCTGTGAATGGCTTAGAGAGATGTAAGAAACAAGCATGGCAATTACAGCCATGCCCAACATAATGTATCTTGTCCGCATATGATGCATCTTACAGGTTTACATCAATGTTTAGCTGTTCCTTTAGCTCCCTGTACCTGTTTCTTATTGTTACTTCCGTAACGCCCGCTACATCAGCCACCTCCTTCTGGGTACGCCTCTCCCCAGCCAGAGCTCCTGCTATGTAAACAGCAGCTGCACTTACGCCGGTAGGGCTCCTTCCTGACACAAGACCCTTCTTCATTGCATTCCTGAGCAATTGAACGGCTTTCTCCTGTGCCTCGCCACTGAGCTTCAAGGCATTTATGTACCTTGGCACATAGGCTATAGGATCAGTAAGAGGTATCTTTAGGTTTAATTCATGGGATATTACCCTGTATGCCCTTCCTATCTCCTTCTTTGGAAGCCCTGATATGTTTGATATCTCGTCAAGGGTTCTTGGCATTCCCGCCTGCCTGCATGATGCGTATATTACAGCCTGGACTACGGTCTCTATTGGCCTTCCCCTTATCAGGTTGCCCTGCACGCACTTTCTGTATAGAAGTGCGGCGCTCTCCCTAATGTTTTCAGGAAGTCCAAGATAGCTTGATACCCTGTTGAGTTCTGGCAGCGCTATGAGGTAGTTCCTCTCGCTTGAGCTTGCTATGCTTGCCCTTTTGTGCCATTTCCTCATTCTGTATAATTGTGCCTGTCTCTTTGACGGTATTCTGACTCCTCTTATGTCCTTGTTGTAGAGGTCTATTTCAGTTACAAGACCCCTGTTAGGCTTTGTGTACTTTATCGGTGCTCCTGTTCTTGCTCTCGCATTTCTCTGGTCAGCATCGAATGCACGCCATTCCGGACCTGTGTCTGTTGCATTCTCCTCTATTACAAGGCCGCAGTTGTTGCATACAAGCTCGCCGCGCTCGTTGTCGAATAGAAGATCTGTGCTGCCGCAGCTTGGGCATTTGTTTATTGCTCCGGGCGCTCTGTCAGACATTGACGTTGGTTGCTGAAATTCCGACTGCTGGGATGATGCAGAACCTTCCTGTGATGCAAATGTCCCACGTGGCCTTCCGCGCTTTCTTTTCTCCGGCACTTCGGCCAAATTAAGCCTGTTGTCGCTAAGTACAATCTTTCTTATCTTTGGAGCTTCCTCAGTTTCCGTCTTCTTATGGGTAGTTTTGGCAATTTTCTTGGATGTTTTAGACTTCTTATTTTTCATCAATACACCTCTGTTTTGAGCAAAAATTCTTGGAATTTCATAATAAAGCTTTTAAAGCTTTCTAAAAGTAGAACAATATATTTGTAGGCAAATAGATATTTAAATCTTTCGGTGGAGATTTTAAATGTGTTTCTTTAGTTTCTCGTCTGAGAACGTTGATAAATCAGCACCGCATGCAAACAGCACTTTAATGGCATCAATATAATATAGTGGCAGGCCGTAGCCCTCTTTTTGTTTTAAGCAGCATTTGTCTAAGCGGCGTTAAGCCTTGCATACACACTGTGCACCACATCGGCGCGTTTCATCCATAGCAATGCGCTCGTAGTGTCATCGCTTAATGCATTGTTCTGGTATCGTTTCTGTTCCGAATTCGGCCTTAGGCCATCGGTGCACTTCGTATGAGAGGAGCTTCCTCCTTTCGGTAAGCTGCCCACCTGCCACCATTGATAATCATCTGTTTTAGTAATATTTATTTCTTGCTTTATATTTTAAATTTGTATTTTCAAGGGAACTAATTTATTAGTTGCATGATATGGCTAATTATGGTAGCAATACCACCAGTCAACACGCTGATAAGTGAAGTCATTCTTATAGCTTTGATAGCAGTCGTGCTTCTCATAATATTCAAAATAGGGAAAACGATCCTGGAAGCTGATATTCGGGATAATAATAAATAGCATACTTGGAGTGGCTGCAATATTTGTGCTTAATCATTTCTTTAATCTTGGGATACCACTTAGCAAGTTGTATATCATAATACCTACAGCATTATTCGGACTTCCTGCCGTAGGCACATTTGTCATACTCAAATTCTTCGGCGTGCTTGCCATAATATTATAGGCAGGATCAGGTGCAGGCAAGTTTTATGTCGCTTGCATCTACAGTCTTCCTTTTTGCATGTTTTGAAAGCCTTACAGCCTTTTGTGCAACATCAAATGCAGTTCGGTTTATGTATTTCTGAAGCTCCATGCTTGCTTTTACTGTCACTCTCGCGGCTCCAGCCTGCTTTAGTATTTTCTTTACAGTGTGCTCTGATATATACATTATTTCACCATGAGAAGTATAATCTTCCAAAGATAAGACTTTAATAATAACATTTTAGCGGAATAATGTGGTTTGATGCCTGTCGTTGTCAGCAAATACTATAAATATCTGGAAACTACAGAATTCTATGTGATAAAATGACTGTTAAGAGCAAATCTAAATTAAGAGCAATGCTTAGGACAGTAGTCGAAAGTGGTTCCGATTTTGTCTTTTTCAATGAAGACGCATTAAAAAGAATCGCGGTAGACACCCTAAAGGTTGGAACTGGAATTCTTGTTGTTGGAATGATAGCACATGTAAAACAGACAGCATCTTTGACTGGCCAGGATCTTATGAATTTGGGCATAGGTACAATGGCAGTGGCACCTGTTAGTTTAATAGCGCTTAAGGCGATTTTAAGGAAAAGGTATCATTCGTAAAGTGATTGCCAACAACCTCAAAGGCTATTCCAATTGCTTGAGTATTCTCTCTGCCACTTCCTTTCCAAGTATTGTCCTTACTTTGTCCCTGTTTTTTGTTATGTCTGCAACTTTCTCTATTCCGTTATTGAACAGCATTCTGGCCCTTATCCTTCCTACCTGCTCCAATCTGACTAGGTCTAGCAGTTCTTCCTTTATGCCGTAGCGCAGTCGCACTCTTGCCTGAATCAGCTTGTACTGTGATTTTTTCAGTATTCTTGCGAGTTCTGCCGATGCGTATATGAGCCAGTCTGCATTTGTAAGCTTGGAATACAATGCGCCTGGTGTTGATGAATATTTCTTTACTATTTCCGGCTCTTTTTGCTCATCAATCCAGTCTTTCAGCATCAGTGCTGTGCTGAAGGCTCTCTCAGAGTCATATTCCATCTTGATGTAATCACCTGCAGTGACACCGCCATTCATGAATAGGTAGCTGGAATATTCTATTATTGCCTCTTTTGTGGCCCTTACGTGTGGCCTCATCTCAAGCGTGTTTGATATCATGTATAGTATCCCAAGAATGTCGAGATCGTGCGATAGTGAATCTACGATCCACTTTGCCGAAAGTGGGTCTATGTAAAGTTCACTTATCCTTTTGCCCAGCTTTGTCGCTTTGTATATTTTGTTTTGAGTTTCTATGAATTTCCATTCCTCCAGTTCCGATAGGATTTCCTCGATTATGTTGTTTATGTGACGCTGGTTGCCATAATGGAAGCTGTAGAAGGTTTTTGATATGAACTTCTGCATTGCCTTCTCATCGTTAAGGAAGTTTTCAGCGACAAACGCAAGTATGTGTGTTCTTAGGACGGGTGCAATACCAAGCGCAGAGTCTATGCGCTCCGGATTCATGCTTATATATTTTACAAGTGATCCCACTTCTGCTTTCGTATTTGCAGACACCAATGCCCTTCCCTCTTTGTCGTATTTGGGTCTTCCTGCCCTTCCAAACAACTGTGTTATCTCATTTATTCCCAGCTTTTCGCTATATCCATTATTGTACCTGCTTACATTCCTGATTAGTACCGTGTGGGCTGGCAGGTTTACTCCATATCCCAAGGTCGTGGTTGAGCATATGGCCTTTATCCTGTTACTCTTGAAGGCGTTTTCTATCAGGGTGCGCTGCTGGTTTAGCAGTCCGGAGTGGTGGAATGCCACTCCATTGCTTATAAGATCAGAAAGTTTTATGCACTGCTCAGTCGGCCTGTCAAGCACATTAAGAACCTGCTTGCTTATGTTCTCAAGTTCCATTATGTCCTCCCTTGATAACCTGCTCTTTATGTGCTGTGCAAGTCTTGTTGCACCTAGTTCCGTGTTCCTCTTTGTGGAATAGAATATCAGTATCTGCTTGTTCTGCTCCAGTGTGTCTTCCATAAGCCTTATTTCAGGTATCTTGCTGCTTCCGAGCAGGCCATCCTCTTTTATTTTCTCTTCATAGTTGTAATATGCATTCTCCCCGTGAAGAACTCCCTTTAGCAACTTTACAGGCCGGTAATCGCTTTCTACAAGCTCAGCCTTAGCCCATTTTGCTATCTCTTCCGGGTTTCCTATTGTTGCACTTAGGGCTATGATCTGAGCCTCGCACATTATTGAGAGCTTTGTCATGAGGAGCTCAAGAGTGGGACCCCTTGAAACGTCACCGAGCATATGGACTTCGTCAAAAACTATGCAACCTATGTTCTGTAGCCAGTCTATGCCGTGCCTTAGCAGGCTGTCAAACTTCTCCGTTGAGAAGAATATCATCTTGTAGTCCTTGAGCCACAAGTCGTTCGAATCAAGGTCGCCTATGGATATGGCGGTGCTTATGTACGGGTATGCCTCCTTGAATTCATTGTATTTCTCGGATGCAAGCGCCCTCATTGGTGCTATGTAAATCGCCTTGCGGCCCTTTGACAGTATTGTGTTTATGCAGGCAATCTCAGCAACAAGCGTCTTGCCGCTTGCTGTTGGACTTGCTACAACAAGATTCTTTCGTTCAAGAAGGCCTTTCTTTATCGCTTCCTCTTGAGGAGGCGTAAGCTCGGTTATTCCCCTATTCAAAATAGAATCGAGTATCTCGTTGGGTAGTTTTCCCCTTAAGCTAGAGGCATTCATGATATTGGTTTGTATTAAATCTATTTAATTGGTAGCTGGATTTTTGTCCATGCCTTTTTCAGCAGTGCCTTTTGCGGTTTTTTGAGGAATTTAAACGCTATTGCCTCTTCTATGGGAATAAGCATATATCCAGAATGCTCCTCTGACAGTTTCAGTTCACTTAGGTCTTGATCAGATGCCTCTGCAATAAAATACCTTCTTATTTTCATTATGCGTGCATTCATGCCTTTAAACTTGCCGGACAAAGCCACGCCTTTGAACGTGTATGCAAGCTGCTCATCGAAGCTTGTGTCTATCTTCAAGCTAAGATTCGTCTCCTGCTTTATTTCCCTTATGGCTGCATTGATAAAGTTTTCACCCTCCTCCAGTCTGCCGCATGGGCCTATGTCCATTATGTGCTTTCTTGAATTTTTGCCTTTGCGCTGGTAGAACTTGTTATTCTGCTCTAAAAGTAGCACTTTTGTGCCTGTGTTGTTTTTATTGTACACTATTGCCCCGGCAGATAATTGCCTTACCGTAGGCAGTATTGGATTTTCCATGAAAACCAGATTATAACAATATTATATTTACGCTTTTATTAATTCCTTCAGAATATAATTAGAGATTACATGCTTAAACCATCCAGTAGAGGAAAGGCTCAAATTGCTCTTGAGTTCCTCATAGTATACTCTTTTGTCCTGATAGTGTTCATACTGATATTCACTGTCATAACTTCGCAAAGGGCTGCAACCCTCAGCCAGCAGCAGTATTCGTTGCTGCAGCTTCAAAGCCAGAACATAGCAAGTTACATAGATCAGGCCGTACAAGCGGGTAGCGGCTTCTCGGCTACGGTACCGTTGATAAGTGGGGTTTCACGTAATTCATATAGTTTAAACATATCAAGCAGCGGCGTTGTGATAGCAAGGGCAACAGTAGGCAGGCAATCGATAGTGGCATATGGTTTCAGCCATGCAAAAAGCCTGGTGATAAATGGAACGGTCAACTCGCTTAACACAAGCTTGAACGGGAACGGCATTATTGTGTATAGTATCCCAACTTACAAAGGATCCATAACAATATCAAATCTGAGGGGAGTAATATACATAGATCAAGTACCGCCGTCAGTTGCATCTTTAGCACAGGGTGCTGTAGTTACGCCACAGGCTAATGTTAAGACTGCTATTTTCAATAGCAATCAAAAAAGTTACATTTTAGTAAGCAACTTCTCTAGTCCAATTATAGGAGATTCT
>JBGOTD010000018.1:0-12171 GCA_041476285.1 Candidatus Micrarchaeaceae archaeon | reverse complement strand
TGATGGGTTGATTGCAGTGGACAATATTCCTGATCCAATAAATGAGTAGCCTAACGTGATCGTCTTTATTGCAGTAGTTAAGGTGTCAATTACTGCCACGTTGCCATTTTCATTAGTAACATAGGCTAATGTGCTGACAGGGTTGAGGACAATATCGGTCGGGCCGGGATAAAGGGCGCCGCTACCAAGGCCCACCACTATAGTATTTCCTACGCTATTCGTTGCTGATGCGGTGTCTATTGCACTTATTGTGTCAATGTTGTAGTTGACCACATAAATGATATTGCTAGATGGGTTGATTGCTATTGAGTCGGGATCCGAACCTACGGTTATTGTGTTTACTATCGTGTTCGTTATCGTGTTTATTACGCTTACAACGCCTGCGGCATTGCTGTTTGGCACATATGCAAGGGTTCCTGAAGGATTGAACACTATAGGACTGGAGCCTCCGGTACTTACCGTTATCGTATTGACTACTGTATTTGTTGTTACTTTTATTATACTTACAAACCCGTCATAATCACTTTCATACAATAAAGTTCCTGCAGGGTTGATTGCCATTCCTGCTGGGCAGCTGCTACCGCCATTTATTGTAATGTTGCTTACAACGTATGTTGCAGTGTTTATCACCACTACATTGCCTACGCTTCCGCAGTTTCCAGCATATGCAAGAGACCCATCAGGAGTAAACACTATCTTGCCTTCTACACAACCACCACTTCCAAGAGGCACTATATTCGCTATCGTGTTGGTTGCGGTGTTGATCACAACAACGTTGCCCTGGGTTCCACAATTGGCAACATATAAAAAGTTTCCGGACGGGCTCAGTCCCAAACCGTCAAAATACGCACCAGATAATGAAATAGTTTTTATTACAGAATTTGCGGCGACGTTGATTACATTTACATTGCCGTTACCGTCTGCAACATATGCAAGGTTCCCAGATACACCGAATGCAACGGCCCACGCCTGCTCGCCCCCAGTTGCCATGATTGAATTTATCACACTATTGGTTGCGGTGTTGATTACGGTTATTAGGCCGCTATAATATTCAACCACATATGCAAGACTCCCGGAAGGGTTGAATGCGACATCTGTTGGTTGGCTTGTCAATCCTATTTTTCCTGTTATTTGGCCCGCATTTGGCCTGGCCAAAGTCCAGGATCCGGAATATGGTGCACCTGCCCCTCCGCTGATTACAGTGTTTGCTATTGAGATTTGGCCTGTATTTATGCTGCTATTGGAAATTGTTGGAGGGTTGGGCGTTGCGGCTGGTGCGGCATACGCTGTGCCATGGAATATGAATATTAAAGCAAAAGCTGCAACTAGCAGCAAACTGTACTTCATCTTTATGCACATTCAACCCCTTATAAGCGTTCTACCTACTTAGAATTACAGCAATTTAAGCTTTTGGATTTCTTCTTATGAGCCCTGTATCTTAGTTGTAGGATTAGTTTATGCAATGCTAGCATTGCAAATTATACTATGGGCCTGTGGTCAGGTTTACCAGCGTCCTTGGAACGTTCTGGTACAGCACGTACGTTACGCCGTTTACTATCACAGCAGTATAATTCGATGCTATGTAACTGTCAGTCACATTGATTAACTGGCCGTTGATTATGAATCTTACAGTGTCAGAAACCGTAAGGTTTGTTATTAAGATGCAACTGTTGGGCAGTTGCTGTATTGTTGGTTGTGGTGCAACACCACCCGCACCGGGATTGCCTCCACCGCCGCCAGATATCGTTGTCGTGATAGTTGATGTTGTTGTGGTTGTAGTTGTTGTGCTGGAGGATCCGGAGCTTATCGATATTGTATTTACAATAAGCAGTTGTTCAAATCCGGAATTGTCTTTTGCATAGCCGTATACAAGGTAATTTCCGAATATCGTGTTGCTGCCTGTCAGTGTGGTACTGTATTTTACGCCGTTGAATGTTACAGACAAGCTATTTGTGGATATCGCATTGATTGTAAGCTGCATAAGGCCGTTTACCGTTTGGATCTTGCTAAGATTCTGTAAGTTGGTTGAAATTAATACATTCGGCACCCTGAAGGATGTTATGGCCGAGCTTCCGCTGATCACATATCCAAATCCGCCAGTCGGACTTATGGCCAAGCTGGATCCGCTGACACCAACTACAGCAGGAACTGGAATTACCGTATTGCTTGCAGTGTATATTATAGTTACATTCGATGACGATACTGCATATCCAAGTGCTCCTGAAGGAATGAATACAGGAGTGACTGCAGGATTCAGTTTGTTCACTATAGCATTGGTTGCGACGTTTATCACGTATCCGCATGCATACGCTTGAGAACCAGAGGGATTGAAAGTGACGCTGTCGCTGCAGCCCAAATTACTGATAGTGTTTATTACCGCGTTTGTTGCAAGGTTTATCACGTTTATAGAATAACCGCCACCGTCGTTTTCCACATATGCTAGCGTACCTGCTGGATTGACTGTTATATATCTAGGGCTGCTGCCAACAACAATTGTGTTTACAACAGTATTTGTTGCAACGTTGATTGCAACAACATTTCCAGCACCCCATAATGCAACATATGCAAGGGCGCCAGTAGGACTGAATGCGGCTGCACCCAAAGGCTCGCCATTTATTACAATAGAATTTATTACACTATTAGTTGCAATATTTATTACATTTACAACACCGAGATAGGAAACTGGTGCGGCACCGATAAGTTCAGTAACATATGCGATATTTCCAGCAGGGCTTATTGAGACAAACAGGCCTCTGCCAACTTGAATTGTATTTGCTGTTGAGTTAGTTGCCGTGTCAATTACGCTTATAGTATGGCTGCCATAATTGGCCACATATGCCAATGTTCCTGATGGGTTGAATTGGATATTCTGAGGGGTAGAACCTACATTTATTGTATGCGGAAGTGAATATGTTGTAAGGTCTACAACAGCAACATCAGTATCGCAGTCATCAGTAACATACCCCAGTGTGCCAGAGGGGTTTACTGCAATAAGCTCGGGGCAGCTAAGACCAGATACTGTAGTTGTTACTGTGTTTGTTGCTACATTTATCACGCTTATTGTACCGGCGCCATAGTTCACAGCATATGCAAGAGTGCCTGACGGACTGAATTTTATGCCTTCAGGTTCACTACCCACGCTTATTCTATTTATGATCGTATTGGTTGCGGTGTTTATTACGCTGACATTATCGCCAAAGCAGTTGCTGCCAACGTAAACCAGGGTGCCGGAGGGGTTGATGGCAACACCTTCAGGGCAGCCCCAGCCTATGACAATCGTATTTACAACTGTGTTGGTTGCGACGTTGATTACCTGCACCTGCCCTGGTATGCTGAAACCCTCGGCCATAACGACATATGCGAGTGTTCCGGCGGGGTTGAATACTACGCCGGCCGAATCGTTGCCTACAGAGATTGAATTTATTTCTGTAGCTGTTGCCAGATTTATTACAGCCACAGCTGCGTCATTTCCGCAGCCAGTTTCGTAAGCAAGTGTATTAGATGGGTTTACTGCGATATCAACGCCGCAAAATATGTCAGTTGTTATTGTATTTACAACTGTGTTTGTTGCTACATTGATTACGCTGACTGAGCCATCATTACTATCAGCCACATAGGCAAGATTCCCTGAAGGATTGAACGTAACATTGTAGGGCGCCGAGCCGACAGTTATAGTATTTATTATCGAATTTGTTGCAGGATTTATTACGCTGACGGTTCCGTTAGAATATTGGGTAGCATATATCAGTGTTCCTGACGGGTTCATTGCTATACCTGAAGGACTGGAACCTACAGGTATTTTACCCGTAAATGTGGTTATGTTTGAGCTAGCCAGCATCCACCATGCAGGGTATGGGCCTCTGGTTGCTCCACTTATTACAGTATTAGCTATTGATATCTGGCCAGTGTTTATGGTGCTGTTCGTAAATGTTTCAGGGTTGGGCGTTGCTGTAAATGGCTTGGGAGAGCCCGCATATGTTGTTGTATTTGTGGCTACAAATTGTGTCGGGGCCGAATCTGTCACCACAAGATTTACAGTAAAGGTGTCGTTGCCCCAGCTCGCCAGTTGAGTATATGCAAATGAATCATACGCAGTTGAAACTCCAGTGTGTATTATATTTGTAACCAGGCCCATTGAATTGAATACCTGGTAGTTGTAGGTCCATGGAGGTACGTCGCCGCCATTGATTGTTGCGCTTAATGTCTGTGTTTGTCCGCTAAATATTACAGAATTGGCAGTAGTTACCTTGGTCGTAAGTGGGAATGTTACGTATACGCTGTTGTATAATGTCAAGCTATTTGAGCCTGAGCTATCTTTTGCATAGCCGTACAGCAGATAATTTCCGTATATTGTCCTCCACCCGCCTGCTGCCAAGGATAAATTAGCATTATAAGTAACTCCATTGAAAGCAAACGAGATACTTAAGGCAGATATTGCATTTACAGTTAGCTGCAGTAGGCCGTTTGTTGACTGGGTTGTTGGAAGACTTTGAACAGTGGTCTCTGAAACATTTATAGCCGTATTGAATATAGAGATATACCCAGGGTTGGCGGCCACATATAGATTTTTACCGGTCGGGCCAAAAGCAATTGCCGATGTACTAGTTAAACTCTTATTGCCAAATATTGTGTTGGTTGCTGTGTTTATCTCGTTAATTCTTGTTGTATATAATAAGGTTCCAGATGGATTTAATGCCAAGAGTCCGGTCACCCCTGTAATTGTTTTTATGACTGTGTTGGTTGCGACGTTTATCACGTTTACACTGCCGCCGCTATAGTTGCTTGACACATATGCCAATGTCCCTTGAGGGTTGAATTTGACATCTGCAGGATAAGAAACAGAGGAACCACCCACTTTAATTGTGTTTATAATCGTGTTTGTTGCAACGTTGATTACGCTGACTGTGCCATCGTTTTGATTAGTTATGTATGCAAGGTTACCTAAAGGATTGAATGCAACTGCAGATGGGGAGTTCCCAGTCGTTATAGTGTTTATCACTGTGTTTGTGGCTATGTTGATTACGTTTACTGCACCGCCCGTGCAAGATACGCAGTTATACTGGGTTACATAGACAAGGGTGCCTTGTGGATTTACAGCTACGGCACGAGGAGCCAAGGAGCTAAGCCCCACAGTGATTGTATTTATCACTGTGTTTGTCGCGGTGTTGATTACACTGACTGTGCCATCGTTTTTATTTGTCACATAAAGAAGCGAACCTGAAGGATTGAGCGCGTCTCTAAAAGGAAATCCACCCACAGTGATTGTATTTACCACTGTATTTGTAACAAGACTTATCACGCTTATAGAATTAGGTCCAAAATTAGAGCTTCCTGGGGCAACAGAGCTTGTGGCATATAGGAGTGTTCCCGATGGATTAATTGCAATTCCACCAGTATATATGGTGAATTGCGTTGAAGATACTACTGAATTCGTTGTTGGATTGTATGCATATAGAGTTACGCCTTGTGGATTTACAGTATAGGTATAGCCAGTAGTAGGATTATATGCTATGCCTTGAGATACGTGTGTAGAGTAAAAAGTAGGTATAAAAGTAGTAACAGTACTTAAAGTTATTGCATTTACAATGGCGTTTGTTGCAGTGTTGATTACAATGGTGCCGCCATATTCCCGAGCTGGAGAAACACTGTAAGCATAGATGCTGACATATGCTAGCGTTCCAGAGGGATTGAAAGCGATGGAATAAGGATATTGTCCATAGGCTGGGTCAACAAGATTTACAGGTATAGAATTTATTATGGTGTTTGTGGCCACATTGATTACATTCACTATGCCGCCAAAATTTGTTACATAAGCAAGGGTGCCGGAGGGGTTGAAGGTTACGCTTATTGGATTACTGCCTATGTTATTAATTGTGTTGATTATTGTATTTGTTGCGACGTTGATTACTTGTACTTTAGTAGCATAGTTCGTCACATATGCCAGGGTGCCGGAGGGGTTGAATGCTACTGCATACAAGCCTTGGCCTAGGAAAGCTTCCGGACCAAAATTAATTGTATTTATTACAGTGTTTGCCTTTAGGTTTACTACATATATAGTTTGATTGCTTAAGCCGTCCGTACCAGTGACGTAAGCCAGCGTGCCTGTCGGATTTATGGCAATATCCCTTAAAGTTGATGTGCTGCTGTTTCCCAAATATATTGAGTTTATGATGCTATTCGAAGCAGTATTTATTACAGTTACATATCCGTGGCCTCCTGCAGCTGTAAAAATATATGCAAGGGTGCTGGAGGGATTGAACCTTACATTAGAGGCGCCGAGTAGACCCATACCAGGGTTAAGAATCGAACTTCCATTCAGGTATATGCTGTTTATGAAGGTGTTTGTCAGTAGGTTAATCACACTTATTGATTCTGTGACCGGCTCTGTTACATATGCGAATGTATTGGTTGGATCTATTGCAATAGTAGCAGGAGATGACAGACCTGTTGAAATAAAACCAGGATTGGGTCCACCAGAATATGTGGTCGTAGACAGAGTTACGTTTCGAGATACCCACGTCCATTCCCCATTGTAAGGAGTGTTCAAACCGCCGCTTATTATTGCATTAATGACAGATATCTGGCCCGCTTGTATGACAGCATTTGACACCAATAGAGAAGTAGGATTAGAGGTAAGTGTTCCAGCATTCACAGATTGCAGCACAAAAGTTAGTACTATTGCCGTGATTAGTAATGTGCCATACGCCATTCTAATTTGCATATAAACCCATGTTCTCTTTCATTTAAATGGAACTGAAATAATTTAAGCACTTGCCTGCACTTCATACTAATAATATACTAATACGATTATCATTATTAAAGGTAGAATTTGCTTTGGGAAAAAGAAAAGGATTTAAACTAACACATCAGATATTATAACAGACGTCTGGAGGGGGTCCTTTGCAATCGCTTAACGAAATGCTTTCTGAATCAAAAATCTTTGCCAACAGAGAAGTGCTATCCCCGCACTATATACCAAAGAAGCTCATATCAAGGACAAAGGAGATAAACAGCATAGAAAGGGCACTTGCACCATCGTTGAAGGGCGAGCGTGGAAGGAATCTGTTTGTATACGGGAAGACAGGCACAGGTAAGACCTCTTGTACAAAATACGTGCTTGACGAGGTAAAAAACATACCGAACACAAAGGCAAAGATAAGCTACATAAACTGCAAAATCTACAATTCGCGTTATAGAGTTCTCAACAAGGTAGTTAGTGACCATCTTCCGACATATGCAAAAAGGGGATACGGAACTGTCGACCTTTACGAGAAGCTTACCAATTGGATAGAGGAGGACAACAAGATACTCGTAACCATTCTTGATGAACTTGATGGAGTAAAGGACCTTGATGACCTGATATACACGCTTACAAGGATAAACAGCGATATAAAGGCAGGAGGAGTTACGATAATCGGCATCTCAAACAGGGTCTCTTTCAAGGAATCACTTGATCCGAGAAGCCTCTCCACATTATACGAGACTGAACTTGTTTTCCCGCCTTATTATGCGACTGAACTTTATGAAATAATAAAAGAAAGGACAATGACAGGGTTCAAGAGCAATTCAATAACTGATGATGTTTTGCATTATATAGCTGCGACTTCTGCAAAGGAGGGTGGCGATGCCAGGCTTTCGCTCAAGATACTCTCAAAGGCTGGAGAGATTGCTGATGAGAAGGAACTGGAGAAAATAACAATGAAGGAGGCCGAGGAGGCGGTCAAGCTTGCCGACAGTGACATAGTCTATGAGCTGATAGGGACTCTTCCAGAGCATCACAAACTTGTATTGTACTCAATCGCACTGCTCACTCAGAGCGGCGGCTCATACAAGAAGCTCACCGACGGGGTCGACACTTACTTATTCAGCGGGGAGGTATACCACAGGTACAAGAGCATAACTGAGGGGATACATAAGGAGGCTAAGAGTGAGAGATGGTACAGGAAATACTTATCTGAGCTTGAGATGCAGGGGCTTGTCGCATCATTTGAATCGGGCAAGGGGATACGAGGTCATACGAAGCTAATCAAGCTCATGTATCCGCCGCAGAAGACAAAGGAGGTTCTGGAAACGGAGCTGTTCGGCGGCGACCTCAAGGAGCACAGCCATAAATGAATCGGTGTTTTGCTGGATTATTACGACATCGCATATGATACCTGCAACATAAGCAAGAGCTTTGAAACAGCGCTCGGCTATAAACGCATTTTTCTGGCGAGTAAAGATATCAAGATAATCGAAGGAAACAGCAAGGGCAGTGACATAAGTGGGAGCATATTCATTGATTCAGGAAGATCTAACGCCATCTCGATATTGAACATGTCGCCAAGTGCGATAGCATTTCTTGATTCGAGAATCAACAAGAAGACACTGGAGCAGATGCGGGAGAGGGGAATAGTCCTCTGTATTCCGGTAAGCATACTGACAAATTCATACGGCCTTCAAAGGTCAAGGAACCTCTACATGATGAGCAAGCTGTTCAGCTATGCAAAAGGCATCAAGCTTGATGTTTCTTTCGCCACGCTCGCAAAATCAAATGCGCACCTTTGCTCTTACATGCAGCTCGTGGAGCTTGCAAAGCTCATAGGCGCAGATGAGGAATATGCAAGGAAGAGCATAAGCGTCACGAACAGGAATCTGGTGATAAAATGATGAGGGAAAAGAGAAGATACCTGTTAGTTGAATCATCAACCGACATAAATGAGAGTTCCAAAAGGGAATTTGAGCTTGAGCTCTACAAGGAGCTGATGCACCAGATCGGCGAGATAAATTATTTCAGGGCGAATCCGAAGCTGGTCGGTTTCACAGCCAGCAACAGGTTCGTTCTCAAGTGCAATCTTTCCAAATACAAGGAGACCGTCATTGCAATTACATTCATAAAAAGGCTTGGGAGTAAGGAAATATGCCTCTACACGCTGAACGCTTCAGGCACCATACGCGCATTGACCGGCAAGTCCAAGTAGAAACAGGGAAAAGGTTATAAATGTTCTATTCATAATAGTATCTTACTAAATTGGGTTCTCTTTATTTGAAGATCCATGATGCTTAAACGGTGAAATAATGTATCCGAACGTACAAGCTTATGATAGGGGCGTGATGTTCAGCCCTGATGGAAGACTTTTCCAGGTAGAATATGCCAAGGAAGCAGTAAGAAGGGGAGCAACCTCGATAGGCATAGTCGCGGAAAACGGAGTTGTGCTGGTAGCACACAAGAACGTCCTTGAACCGCTTGCGGTGCCAAGCACGATACAGAAGATATTCAGAGTAGACTCATACATAGGTGCAACCTACAGCGGCCTGGTCTCTGACGGACTTCACATCATAAACCTGATGAGGGGCAAGACCCAGACGCACAGAATGGTATACAACGAGACAGAGTCTGTTGAAACAATAGCAAGGGAAATTTCAGAAGAGATGCAGATGGCAACACAATACGGCGGCATAAGGCCTTATGCAATATCGCTTCTAATAGGAGGAATAGACCAGGGCCCGAAGCTTTTCGAAATAGAGCCAGGCGCCTCATACCTTGGTTACAAGGCTGATGCAATAGGATCCGGAAAGAAAGTTGCCGAAGACATGCTGGTCAAGAGCTGGAAGGAAGGAATGAGCATAGAGGACGGCATAAACCTTGGAGTCAGCATAGTCAAAAAGGTGAACGAGGGCAAGCTTAGCGAGAATAACGTTGATATTTCAACAATCAAGAAAGACGTAGGATTTGAGATCTTCTCGACCGACAGGGTAGCGAAGTACCTATAGTCTTCTCTTTTGCTTCACTGTGGTAAAGATGTCTTCAAAGACAGTAATTGTCAAATTCCGTAGAGAGGGAAACGAATTCGAGATATTTGTTAATTCGGATCTTGCATACGAGTACATAACCGGCAAGAGGAGCGATGCCCTTACAGTGCTTGAAGTGGAGGAAGTCTTCAAAGATGCAAGAAAGGGTGAAAGGCAGAGCGATGACAAGCTGAAAAAGGCATTCGGCACAACAGATGTTTCGAAGATAGCTGAAATCATGCTGAAAAACGGGGAGGTCCCGATAACAACGGAGCAGAGGAACAAGCTGATAGAAGAGAAAAGAAAACAGATAATAGAGATAATAGCAAAAAATTCAATAGACCCGAGGACAAATGCGCCGAACCCTCCATTGAGGATTGAAAACGCGATGAAGGAGGCAAAGGCGTCAGTTGACCCGTTCAGAAGCACGACTGAGCAGATCGATGACATAGTAAAAAAGATAAACATAATAATGCCGATAAAGTTCGCAACTGTGAAGATAGAAGTGACAATACCTGCCGAGTATTCAAACAGGGCGTTCGGAACGCTTAAGAAGTACGGTCTTAAATCAGAGCAGTGGCTCTCAAACGGCAGCTTGCAGGCATCGCTTGAGTTCCCTGCAGGAATGCAGACGGAGTTCTTCGACAGAATCAACAATGCAACACAGGGAAAGGCTGTGGTAAAAATTTTGTGATCATATGAGAGATATCGTAACACCGGGAGAGATTGTGTCGGAAAAGCCCACGAGGACGCACAACACCTTCGCATCGAACGGCAAGACATATTCAAGCGTTCTTGGAATAAGAGACGAAAGAACCAACGACATAATACCGCTTGAGGGCGTATGGAGCCCGAGAGTCGACGATTCGGTAGTTGGAATCATAGAGGAGGTGAAGGCCAAGGTTTACATGGTTGACTTATCATACTTCGGAAAGGCATTGATAATTCCAGGAAAATACGACAGATATGAATTCAAGGAGGGGGACGTTATAAACGCAGTAATAAAGGATGTAGAAAACAAGAAGACCGTAGTGCTCGTGGAACCCAGAGAGTTGAAAGGAGGTACGATAATCAGCATAAAGCCGAAGAAAATACCAAGAGTAATAGGAAAGAAGAGCACGATGATAAGGCAGATAGCCGATGCAACCGGCACGCATATTGTCGTGGGAATGAACGGCCTGATATGGCTCAGCAGCGGCAACATAACGCTTGCAACAGAGGCGTTGCTTAAGATAGAAAGAGAGGCGCATTTGTCAGGACTTACTGATACGATTAAAAATTTTCTAGAAGAGAGAAAGTGAGAGAATGGCATCATCATCGAACAAGCCAAAATTGGTAATAAATGGAAAAAGAGTTGACGGAAGAGACTTTGGAGAGATTAGAAATATCAAGATAGTCGCTTCACCGCTCAAGAATGCAGACGGATCTGCATATATAGAATGGGGCAACAACAAGATACTTGCCGCGGTAAGAGGACCGAGAGAGGCAACACCGAGACACCTTGCGGACTCGACAAAGGCGATAATAAAATGCAGGTACATGATGGCACCCTTCTCAAGCCTTTCAGAGCACGGGAGAACAGGACCGAACAGAAGAGCCATAGAAATATCAAAGGTAATCAAGGAGGTATTCGAAAATGTCGTTATGGTGAATGACTTCCCGGGAAGCGAGATAGCGATATTCATAGAGGTGCTTCAGGGAGACGGCGGTACAAGGGCTGCGGGAATCACAGCCGCATCAGTTGCGCTTGCAAGCGCAGGCATACACATGAGAGACCTTCCCTATGCGATTTCCGTAGGAAGGATAGACGAGGACATAGCGCTTGACTTCAATATGATTGAGGACAATTATTCAGACAGCGATATGCCGATTGCTGTTGCACCGCGCAACAACGAGATTTTGTTGTTGCAGATGGACGGGGGAATGACAAAGGAGCAGATGTCAACCGCGTTAGATATGGTGATCAGGGAGGGTAAAAAGGTAAATGAGGTGCAGAAAGCGGCGCTGAAAGAGGCGTATGCCGCCGAAGCAAAAACATAATGGTGTTCATATGCAGGCAATAGACATAGTAAAAACAAACTACATAAGAGAATTATTGGCAAAGGGCGAACGCGAGGATTCAAGACAGATGCTTGATTTCAGGCCGATATCGATTGAGACAGGCCTTCTAAAGAATGCGGAGGGATCCGCACAGGTGGACCTTGGCACCACAAGAGTGCTTGCCGGAGTAAAGCTCGAGCTTGATGAACCGATGTAGGACACCCCGAACCAGGGCAACCTCATATGTTCAGCAGAGCTTCTGCCATTTGCAGCTGCAACCTATGAGACAGGACCTCCAAGTCCTGAGGCAATAGAATTTGCACGGGTTGTGGACAGGGGCATACGTGCAGGCAACTGCAT
>JBGOTD010000017.1:0-12374 GCA_041476285.1 Candidatus Micrarchaeaceae archaeon | reverse complement strand
CGAAGCATAAAATAACTTCTGTACTACCTGCTTTGGTGCGCTAATGAAACATTGCAAAATACTAAAATATCCCAAATAAATTGCTAAAATCAGGTATATTTATATATAAGGAAATGCAGAAGTTTATCGTGATAAAGTGGCTGTAAATAGCGTAAAGGAGCTAGCAGTATGCCATCTAATTAAGAACGGAGGCAATCTTCTACTTATAAAGGCAGAGGAAGGATTGAACAAAGGCAAGTGGAACGCACCTAGCGGTGAGATCCTAAAGGGCGAGACACCAGCCAAAAGCGCAATGAGAAACGTCTTCCAGCAAACAGGAGTATATGTAAGCAAAGTAAATTATCATGGAACGGTAAGGCTTTTCTTGAACGGAAAGAACGAATACAGCCATAGGTTGCACATATTTTCAACAAAGCTGTTCAGCGGAGATCTAAAGCCAAACATAAAAGGAGAGGCAAGATGGTTCAACTTTTCCGATATCCCATATTACGAGATGTGGGCCGATGACAGATATTGGACAAATCTCGTACTTCAGGGCAAGGAATTCGAAGCTGATTTCTTTTTCGATGAGAAAAACGAGAAGATAACAAAATACCAGATAAGGGAAAAACAGAAAATATTGCAGAAGATCATAGTGCCCGTTATAATAATTGCAGTGATAGCGGTTGTCGCGTTCGGCGCTTTCAGCCTTTATGGAAGCCTCAGTAAAACAGGCAATACCACAACGGTTAAACAAGTCGTGCTGGCGCCAACCAATACCCCAACAGGCTCTACGAGTGTAACAACCACAATACAGCAAGCGTCAACTAGTGCCACTACAACTATAGCACCCGCACCTGCAATAGTTACAGTAGACAACATCAACCTCAAGTACAATTATTCCGGCCCAAGCCAGTATGGAGGCCAATATTGCAATACACCAACTAAAAGCGACACCATATATTACAAAAGGATCTTCACAGGCAGAGTGCAATTCTATCTGAATACAACAATCGTTACTTCAGGATGCAATCTCACGATATCAGGCATACGAACCATAACACCAGGATTCATCATAAAAAGCATAACACCATCAACCCCGCAAACAGTACCGCCATTCTCTACGGAATACTTTGAAATAGTGGTCGTAACTCCAAATACAACATTTACCGGCCCGTTGTCATTAGTTATAGACGACAGGTAATCGCATAATATTATGCGATCTTTTCCTTATTTTTTCTTGTCCCTACTAATTTTTATCTTTTTATAGCCCTAGATAATAGTCTGTTTAGGGTGTAGATTTTTGGATAATAAGGTAATTGCCGATATGCTGGATGAGATAGCCTCAATGCTCAGCTTAGAGGATTTCCCGAGCTCAAGATTTGAGGTAAGGGCTTACCAGAAGGCTGCGCTCACCATAGGCACGCTTCAGGAGGCTATTGAGGATGTATACAGAAAAGACGGAGTAAAGGGACTCATGGAGCTTCCTGGCATAGGCAAGGGCATTGCAGGCTCAATAGAGGAGTACATAAAGACAGGACACATGAAAAAATATGAGAGCCTCAAGAAAAAATACCCGATAGACATGAAGACGCTCACAAGCATAGGAGGGTTGGGGGCAAAGAAGGCTATTGCCTTATACAGGCAGCTCGGCGTAAAGAATTTATCCGACTTAAAAAAGGCTGTTGACAAACACCAGATAAGTGATCTTCCTGGATTTGGAGAGAGGAGCGAACAGCTCATAAAAAGCGGAATAGAACGCTTGGAAAGCAACAAGGGAAGATTATTGCTTGGTGACGGGCTTCCTGTTGCAGAATCGATAGTGGAGAAGCTCGTGAAAAGCGGCCTTGTCGAGAGAGCAATGATTGCAGGTTCTGCAAGAAGGATGAGGGAGACTGTCGGAGATCTTGACATACTCGCGCTTTCAGACAAAAGCAAGGAGGTGATGGAGTTCTTCTCTAATATTTCAGAGGTGTCAAACGTTGTTGCAAAGGGCCCCACAAGAACAGCCGTTGTATTAAAAATAGGCCTGAACTGCGACCTTAGGGTCATATCACCCGACAGTTTCGGTGCGGCACTGCAGTATTTTACAGGCAGCAAGGACCACAATGTGCAGGTAAGAACCATAGCAGTGAACAAGGGCTATAAACTCAATGAATATGGTTTATTCGACAGGAATGAGAAGATCATACCCACCAAGAACGAGGAGGCGATATACGAGAAATTAGGCATGCAGTACATGCCTCCTGAAATGCGCGAGGCAAGGGGAGAGGTTAAACTTGCCCAGGCACACAAAATACCCAAGCTAGTAGAGGTAAATGACGTGAAGGGTGACATGCATACACATACAAAGGATTCTGATGGGGCAAATACGATAGAGGAGATGGCAGATGCCGCAATCAAGGCAAAGCTCGACTATTTTGTAACGACAAACCATACCAAGAGCCTTATCATAGCAAATGGCATGAATGAGAGCCAGTTTGAGAAATTTTTCAAAAAGGTTGACAAGTTGAACGATTCCTTGGAAGGCAAGATCAGAATACTGAAGGGAGCAGAGGTGGACATACTAAAAGAGGGAACATTGGACCTTTCGAAGGAGTGCCTGAAATCCATGGACTGTGTTCTGGGTTCAGTGCATTCATATTTCAAGATGACTGAGGAGGAAATGACAAAAAGGATAGTGAAGGCATTGGACGCAGGTTTGGTCAATGTGCTTGCGCATCCGACGGGTAGGGAGATAAACATAAGAGAGCAGTATCCTGTTGATATGGAAAAGGTGTTCGAAGCTGCAGAGCGCAAC
Source organism: Candidatus Micrarchaeaceae archaeon (assembly GCA_041476285.1). Classification (GTDB taxonomy): domain Archaea; phylum Micrarchaeota; class Micrarchaeia; order Micrarchaeales; family Micrarchaeaceae; genus UBA12276. The sequence continues at coordinate 9,595 of JBGOTD010000017.1, read as the reverse complement.
GGAGTTGCACTTGAGATAAACTCCTTTCCGAACAGGCTTGATTTGAGCGATACCAACATAATGAAGGCATCCAAATACAAGGTGAAGTTTTCAATAGGCACAGATGCACACAGGACATCACATTTTGGTTTCATAAAGTACGGCGTGGGAACAGCGAGGCGCGGCTGGCTCACAAAAGACAAGATAATAAACACACTACCTTTGAAAGAGATAACAAAGGAACTATCAAAATAACAGATTTTGATACTAGTTTTGCCATTTTAATAATCGTTTAAATATCAGGAATTTCATAATATAATCAGTGATAAAGTGCAACTTACCAAGCAGGTAGGGCAGAAATGGATAAAGCCGGTAGTAGAGGGATATACAGCCAGGGCAAAAGGCATTGCAAAGGTTGTAGGCTACACAGGGGGCGTAATCCTTGCAACAGAACTGGTATCGCATTTTATAGACCCTATGCTCAGGACCTCAAACATACTTACAAGCAATATCAATCTTGGGACAGCCCATATGACTTTCGGGTTCGGATCCGCATATGTCTTTAACCTCCTGAGAGGTAAGTTGAAGCACAAGTTATCAATTGCACTTAGCATTGCTTCTGCAGTACCAGCCTATCAATTTGTAGAAGCTTACGACAAACTGCTAAGGGCACCAAATCCGCTTACGCACATCTCGCTAACAAATCCGGAAGTAGGGGCAGGATATATGGCAATCGGGTTTGTATCTGGCATGATTTTCAGGGGAATAACAAGAAGGTTCGAAAAGAGCCCGTAACCTGAATCTGATTCTATTTCGGAGTGTAGTTGATTATCTGGTAAAGCGAAAAGTTTGCGCTTCCTCCGCTGTTTTGCGTTGCTAAGAGTTTCAGTTTGTAGTTTGTTTTGTAGAAGTTGCATATCGTGGAATTATACGGGCTTACCGTGCACCAGAATCCGTAGTCTAGATAATAGCATCCATAACCACTGAAGGTCGAGTTTGTAAATATGTCTGTTTCTGGAAGATATGACGAGCTTCTGTTCAGCATGAACCACAAAGATGGCACCTCTGATAGTACCAGGCATTTGGACGGGACAAGTTTGTAATTGCCATTGATGAAATCTGAAGACGTCTTGGAATATTGATTTGTATACGGATTTAACGCGGGTAGTTTGCTCGTCACATTGTTCAATGGAAACCCAAAATAGGTAAATGACGGATTTGCCAAGAATGGTATTGAATATGTAAATGGTATCACAAAGAACAGGAAGATAAGTGCAGCATATATGGAATATTTTATTTTTGTACTGTTTTTGCCCATAATGCCAAGCAACCAGTCACCCAAACCAAAAACACCGAATGCGGCCAATATTGAAAGTGCAGGATACAGGATAAGGAAATATCTGACAGAAACGCCAACCAGCACTGATCCTGAAAAATAAAACAGGAAGAATATGAAATATATCAAGAATAAGCCAAGCAGCAATACGAGTATGCCAAACCTATTTTTGTATTTCTTCTGCAAAAGCAGGAATATTACGCCAATCGCTGCGAATACTGTTATGCTTGCCAAGAAAATAATCGGGTAGTCTTTCAACATTCCTGTTAAAAATGATAGATTATCTGACAAATTCTGCGAGATATAGGAAGTTGAGAAGATAGTGGTGTTAGGATAAAGGTAGAATGCGGCGTTTGCCTGCAGCTCCTGCCTTGACGCTATCATGGAATAGAGTTCCGGTTCTATAAGAATCAGAAATACTGCAAGGATAAGAAGCAGACGCTTGTCAGAAAACAGTTTTCCGAATAATAGTTTTATTCTGGACTTGAATGTTTCCCTTAATTCGTGACCGCCTAAGGTCAAAAATACTACAAGGAAAAGTGGCACCAATAATAGCGCCTGGACTCTCAGATATACGGTAAATGCGAGACTTGATGTAACAACAAAAAGTGTTTTTTTGTTGCTTCTTTTTATGAATATAAGGAAAAACAACACTGTCAAAGCTGCAAATGCCAAAAAAGGCAAATCAGGGTTTGCCAAAGTTTTGGACCAGATGAAAAGCTCAGGTATTAGTGCGAATATCAATGCTGAAGCTATTGCAATCTCTTTTCTGTTTGTAAGAATTACTGAAATAAGAAATACCGAGACTATTGATAAAGTACCCATTAGTAACTCAAGATTGTATGATGTGTTGTTGCCTATGCCAAAAAATTTGAACGCAACAGCAAGAATGAAGGGCCATCCTCCTGGATCAAATCCAAGCTGATTTACAAAGCATTTTTGAACGTATTGTGTTCCGTATTCGCACATCAGTGCATTTCCACTGTGCAGTATGTTCAGTGCTACGCCCTGGTATATGTTTTCATCGAAGAATATCAGTTCTGTCTTTGGAAGCAAAAATATCGAAAAAACAAGAAAAAATACGATGATCAAGCACAGCAAAATTATTGCATATCTGTTCAGTTGCCCTGAAAAAACCCTTTTGATATCACCAGCTGCCATTAGCAATGCTGCAATCAGGCAAATCAGCGCAATCGCATCAACGGCAGTCACCATGTATCCTATCAGGTTGCCGAATGCTCCCAAGAATAAGAAGAATATAACAAACGCAATAATAGCTGAAATTATTATATGATATAATTTCATTTGAGATATCACATCAGGAAGCTTGGCCTTGTGACCAATTAATTTTAAAACTCAATTCTTATTAATCCGTATACCACTATCAATATATGGCAAGATTCTGGATAATTCTTGGAGGCGTTCTAGCTATTGTTTCGCTTTCGCTTACATGGTGGTTTTCCTATTATAGCACGGTTTCTTTTCAGTCGTTGAATCCTATGATCTCGTTGCTGGGCAATTCAAGCAGATTGATCTACAACATATCGCCGATTGAAGAGGCAGGATCTCCAGGAGTGCCAATAAACTATACCACTTTCGGGATTAATTATTCAAGGTGTGCCTTTCTCATTCCTGTTGTAATACTCTTGGTTATCATTGGCGGATTACTCGGCATTGCAAGCGGCATAATAAGTCCGAAGTCAGTATTGTATGAAGTATGTGCAGGCATAGTGGTACTTGCCGCAGTTTCCGTGTTCGTATTTGTCTTAATTTATACAGCAGGAGTTTCACTATTAGCCGGAACTATGAATGTATTTGGCACTACTGCGTCCTGGGGTTTGGGGCCCGGCTTGTTCGTTGCGTTGATATCTGCATTTGTGATGATTTTAGGACACAGGTTCAAAAGCAAAAGAACGATTTAATTCAGCATGCTCGCGCTTTGTGATCTGTCTGATTCGCTACATGAACCTTGATAGGTTGAACTGCTTTACTGGCACGGCTGCCTCTACGCTGCTGCCGAATACGTTGCTTATCTCCTCCTTTATCAGCAACAACCTTTGCTTGATGTAGGGTTCCAGATTGTACCTGTTTGCAAGGTCTATTGCCATTGTAAGGTATTTCTCTATGCTGCCTTTTGATATCGTGAGCACCAGCTTCCCCTTGCATCTTGTGCACTTGCCCACCAGAGGCACCCTTCTGTATTTTGCATTGCATGCAACACATCTGAATCCCTGCCTTGAAAATGAATGCATGTTGCCGATTAGATCAGGTATGAAATGACTCAGCAGAAGCCTTTTTGCAGAATCCGCCCTGTCCACGCTGTAGAGCATGTCCATCAGCCTGAACTGGGCCTCTATTTTCTCCTTCATGCTGTTGAGCTTTGTGTATATGCTCTTGTGAGGGCAGTCCGTTATCGATTTTATGCCGCTGAGATGTGTGAATCTCAGGTTCTTGAATTCCTCTTTCTTCAACCTGTTCCTTACGATTTCTACAGAAGCGTCTGATGGCGGGAGGTACTGGTTTGTCTTGTCATAAAATTCGAGCCCGTAGTTTTCAATCACTTCCATCTCGTGCACTTCGTCGTCTATCTCGGATATGTCAAGATTTATTGTCAGTATGAGGGGCGCGTCCATGGTGCCGCCGATAGTTACAGGAAGGTAGCTCCTTGAGAAGTTTATCAGTGCGTCAAGCAGAAGCATAGTGGTGTCTTCGTCTCCATCGCAGTTCCTCCTTCTTGCGGATATTACATAGGGATGCGCAAAACCCACATGGGCATCTGTAAACCCTATTATCCTGCAAAGCACCCCTGCGCTCGTGTGCGGGGCTAGTGTTATCACATGATGTCCCACGAGCTCATCTGCAGTGCTTATGCCGTAGAACGGCTCAAGCTTATAGAACTTGACAAGCAGCTGGTCCATGAACTTTGCAATATTTAGCATGCACTGCGCACCGTCCTTGTTTATTATGACATCCTGCGGGAATATCTCGATAAGCTGCTCTTCGCTTGTAAGCTCATTGCCTAAATAGTCCTTGTCATAGCCCAATTCCCTGAGCCTCTCTACGCTCACGGACATCTCCTTGGGATAGAAGTGTGTAATCGGCATGTCGGTGGCGTCGAACCTCGATGTGCCGTCCTTGAATATGTGTATGTTGTTCATTGCGCGAAGCAACCCCTTCTCTATCGGCTCGGGCATCTTGTCCCTGTTCATCAGGCCTTTTACTCCCTTTAGGTTCTTGCTCAATGCGCTTATGTCCATCTCCTTCATTGCGGAATCTATCATTTCCTTTATGTTTATCGTCCTTTGCTCCTTTGCATACGCCTTGCTTCCGCAGTAAGGGCATAGTTGTTTGTCCGTAAGCCTTCCGCAGCTTGAGCAGAGGTATTCCAGCTTTGCCAATGATTTGTGCCTGTTGCAATATGGCAGACACAATATCTCCTTGCCTGCAATGCACCTGTACTTTGCTATCTCTATGCTTATCCCGGCGTTGCCGAATTTCTTCTTCTCGTTGTTATAGGCTTTGAAGAGGCTCCTTTCCTTGCCGCCGAATTCTCCTACAGGAAATAGCACGTTAGGGGCTGGCTTCATAAGCCGCTCCTTTGCCTTTTCAGGCCTGCCTATCCTTCCGCCTATCCTTGTGGATCTTTTCATTACCCTGAACTGCGCAACCGCATTTATGTTTTCAAGTGCCGTCTTGCTTTCGTCATAATTCTGCGTGCCTTCCATGTACAATTCCGTCCCTTTGGCAAAGCCCAGGGATGCAAGAAGGCTTTGTGCATGGTCTTTTTCCAACGTTACAAAGGTTTCACTTTCTATGTGAGGTATGCAAAGCCTTTCCAGTGTCTCCGCAATGAAAATCTCGCCATTGCCCTTCAGGAGTTTTATTGCACTTACGTCAAATATTTTATTGCTGCTTTTTTCTATCTGGGATATGGATATTGCATTTGAGAGATCTATCAGCTCCTTCGTGCTTATGTCAGTGTAATCGTATATGTAAAGCGGATGCATCGGCACATTGTTCTGCAAGGATATCTCGAATGCATCTTTGAAGCTCATCGGATCTGGCGGGTTGCCCTTGTATCCAGTAGCCTTGAGCTGCTCAAACCAATATTCTTCAACATAACTTGTGGGTTGCAGTGGTGTGTTCGACTTTTTGAAATCGCCATAGGTGACAAGTATGTCTCCAACAGAGATTATCTTTGCTACCCTATTCTTCAGGCTCTTTGCCTGGTCAGTGTCATTTACCCTTAGGGCCTCCCCTGTATTCAGCTTGACGAACGGGCCCTCTATGCTGTCTACAGGCGCGGCGACGCAGCCCTTTCCCGGTTTCTCTATCCTCAATTGAGTTCCACATGCTATGAATTCGTCCAGTATAATCATGGATGCCGGGCTGAAGCCCTTTGCCGCAATCCCTGTGAGCCTGGATCTGCCGTACCTGAGCCTGAAGCTTCCGTTCCTTCCAGGATATGCCAATACAGGCCTTCCTGCAACGAGCTCCTGTAAGAATACAGTACTGCCTTTGTCCTTGCTCTCGTCCTTCTGACCCGAGCTCTTTTCAAACTTTATTATATTGTTCAGCCAGCCCCAGTCTAGCTCGGCTGCCTTTGTGTACTTGAGCACGCTCTTGGCCTTTTGGGCTATGCCCTCGCATATTACAAGCCCTATGCCGCCGCGCACCTTGTTGGTTAGCATTTGCTCCTTGCCATTTTTGTCAAAGCGCTTTATGTTCCTGTGGATGTTTATCTCTATTCTTTCTGTCGGCAGCCCGTCAACGCAAACGCTCAGGTTCTCTAGTATGATCCTCATGTCTCCCTCTGAAGGATAATACTGGAGCCTTGCGATTCTTGAATGGTATATCTGCATCTCTTCGACGCATCTTTCAACTTCAGATTGTGTTGCCTTGTATGAGCCTATGCCGAATAACTTCCTGGCATAGTCTGCCAATGCCACTGACATGGCCGCACCGGTGCCACCTGCTCCTCTAATCGGACCCGCATAGACCACAGCGACATAATCTGAGCCCTCTCCGTTTTTATGGAGTTCTACTCCCTGTATGCCTTCTGTGGAAGCAACCACAACCGCATCGGTCAGTATCGCAAGGCCTACCCTGACTGCAGTTGTCAGCTTTTCCTCTGTTGTTTTGCTGCTGAATGTGTTTCCCGTGCATATTTCCTTAACAATCTCGAAAGCAAGTTGCTGCCTGCTCCTGCCCTCAGCCCTCGCTTTTATCATTGCGGCAAGCCCTTCTATTCCTATTATTCCCTCGACTCTTGATGCAAGGTCTGGTGCGGGTTTTATTTCAACGAATTTTTCAGGGTCATATCCTTTTTCTCTTGCTTTGGAAGCTACAACGTATGCACTATTGAAATCTCTTTTAAGCCCCTCGAAATATTCGTTTGGTTCCATGAAGCTACCTGTTGAAATTTATGTTTATGAACTTGTTGCTCTTTGCCTCGTATACTGGAACTATGCACGGGCTTGGTACATGGCCCTGTACAAGTTGGTAATCTGTTGTTGCCTGCCACGTCCCACTGTTTATTATGTCAACGCCATGGTAATTTGCTATGCAATTCTTGTGGACGTGTCCCATATGCAGGATGTCCGGCACTTTCTCTATTACAAGATTGTCGTTCTTGCTGGGAACTATTATATTTCCACCCCATATCGGAGAGAGGTGCCTTCTTTTTAGTATTTCCGTCATTGCCCTTTCGGGATTTGCGTAATTTGTTCCTGGGATCGCCCTTATCACAGAATCGAGAGATGTGCCATGATAGGCAAGCACATCAATGCCATGCAGTGTAAGAAAGCTTGGATTAGGAAGTATGTGAACGTTGTCCGCTTTGAAGTCGCCTATGAGTTCTGGGCTTAGTTGCGGCTGGGGCTCTGCCCTTTGAACAGCATCATGGTTGCCAGGTATTACAAATATATGTATATAATCAGGCACCATGCTCATGAAGTTGAAGAACATCTTGTACTGTGCATAGATGTCAAGGATCGCCAGATCTCTGTCCTGGTTAGGATATACCCCTATCCCGTCGACCGAATCGCCACCCACAACCAGGTACTTTATCTTGCTTGCAACATCAGACATTTCATCGTAGTTGCCGTTTAACCATTTTATGAAATTTGTGAAATTCTTTTCCATGAAAAGTTTGCTGCCTATTTGGATATCCGATATGAATGCTATTGATACGTCCTCCTCTATCTGCTTTCTTTCCTGTATCGGGACGTCAGGCCATACAAGCTCCTTCGCTATTACAAATGGACCGGAAATCTTGCCTTTTATCGCTATGACCTCGTCATTTACAAGGTGCCTTGCCTTTTCAAAAAGGTCTTTTGCCTGAGTTGATGTGCCATTCATGAACATTATTTTTGCCTCTGATGTCTCATCGTCTATTACGGCCATTATGTTTCCGTTCTTTGTGGTTATCTTGTTCAATATTATGCCGATTACAGTTACCTCTCTTCCGCTCGAATATGAATTAAGGCTTTCAAGATTGGTGATCATGCCATTGAGGCTGCCCCTGTGTTGCTCTATGACCACCTTAAGCTTCTGAAGCCTGCTTCTGAAATGAGACACAAATTCGTCTACGGTGCCGTTTGAGTATTCTATCTCCTTGTTGTTGACACTGTAATTTGCATCTATCTCTGATGCGTAAGCTCTGTATTCCGGCTTTTGAATTATCTCAATCGGCTTTGGAGCCTTTTCGAGCTTTATCTCCTCTACTATATTTTCTATCTCGAGTCGGTTTACTATATTTAAGCTAGAATCAGAAACTCTCCTTTCTATTATCCTCGATGCAATGTCGTCTATGTTGAATCCGTCAAGGCTTTCTGGATTTACATCTGCCGCAACAAGGACGCCTAGTTTTGAAAGTCTTTTTACGAGCTCTTTGACAGAATTTTCACCAACCATATCAACTACTGGTCTTTATCGACTCTAACATGCTGAGTATGCTCCAGACACCTGTTCTAGCTTGTGCAGGCAGGTTTATGTCATTGCTTATGGAATCGATGTTGTATATTGCTGATGAGACCCTTACAACGTAGTCCTCCTCTGTATTCAAATGGTCTTTTGCCTCCTTTATCGCACTCTTTACGTTCTTTGGAACGCTAGTATCGTTAAGCAGAAAGTCCATCTGCCTTTTTATTTGGTCTATAAGTTCAGCTACCTCTTTGTCGTCCATAACAGCACCCCAGAAATTAGACAGTATAATATTGTTATGAATGTATTTATGCCTATCTGCAATTAGCGAGATTATTTTAAATATTTATGTGGAGTACGTTCCTCGCATAAAATCCAAGTGCCATTGTAACCATAACAATCCCAAGGGATATTATGAGGGTTCTGAGTATGCGTCGTTTTATGCTGGTATCACTCACTATAGAGATGAGTATGGAGACAAAAGTCAACACTATTGCAGTTATTATTATGGAAAGCAGTATCGCATAATATCCGCTAAATCCAAGAACAAACGGGACAAGAGGAAATGCTGACCCTATTATATAGGCAAGGCCAGTGTAGAAAGCTGAGGCCTTTGCAGAATCTGTTGTCTTTGTCTTGTATACGCTTTTCTCGTATTCGATAGAAAGGTAAGAGCCGCCTGCCATTGAGAGGGTGCCAGCAATTGCCACTATCATGCCTGCCACAAGAACAAGCAACGGCTGCCTAAGCGCTACTGCAAATCCGGCTACAGCACCAAGTATTTCTACAAGGCCGTCGTTCATTCCAAGGATTATGCTCCTTATGTTGTTCAGCATAGGGCTGTATTTGAGCAGCCTGTCCTTTAATGGATCCTCTTTTTCGCTTTCTGATTTTTTTATCTTCTTAATGACATCTTTTTCCTTCTGGCTAAGTTCAAGTTCACTTAAGTTATAATCAAGCTTCCTTTCAAGTGATACCTCTTCGTATTCCATAATCTTTACGGTCAGCTGCAGGCCGATGAGTTTTCGTATCTCACCTATTGCGTTTATAAGGAATAGATTTCCATAGTCCTCGTCAAATTTTTTTTCGACACGAGGAATCTCTTTCCAGATTTTTGAATGCTTTATCTCAACATCTGCAAGTTCTTCAAGTGTGTGCTTTATTTGCACATCTTTTTCTATTTGGGCAAGTTTTTGGAACACAAGATAGTGGAGCATCTCATTGATGTATAATTTTTTGAAATAATCTAATTTTTCTACCATTTCCAGCCCCTTGTTTTTATTCCCCAAACTTGATTAATTCGCCTTGGCCAGTCATAGTAACTTTAGTTTTAATCCCTGACATTTCTTATTCTTG
>JBGOTD010000016.1:0-12414 GCA_041476285.1 Candidatus Micrarchaeaceae archaeon | reverse complement strand
CGACTATCATTATCTTGAGAAGCTTGTCAACGCTCATCTTGACTCCGGCGAGGTCAAGCTCCTTTGACAGCGCAACTACCACGTTCCTTGATACCAGCCTATCGAATTTTATGTCCACCATTTATTCACAACGAAAATACAGGCCTTGAGCTGGTTATCAGCTCCAGAAACACTATTTGAAGGAATATTATCCCAACTATCGCAAATTCAAGCACTGTCGTGTTTACAGTGAATATTGCGATGAATGTGGTGAGTATAGTGATTACCGCAATTCCCATGCTTGGCAATATTATGCCGAACAGCATGTAGAACATCGCTATTGCGTTAAGCCTCTGCCCGTAACGCCTCAGTTCTATTATGCGCTCCTGTGAAAGCTGGTCTATCACGCTTTGCAGAGCAGATACGATATCTGCGCCTGCCCTTATGCTAACCGCCGCCTGAAGCATAAGTCTCCTGAATGACACGCTCTTTGACTCAGACACTGTCTGATCGATCGAATCTTCTAGCGGCAAGCCTAATTGTACTCGTTCAATTATCTTGGCAAATTCCTTGCTTGCATCGCCGTAACCTGTGCTTACCGATGTTATCGCATTGAAGAGCGGCATTCCTGACCTAAGTGATATTATCATGTCCCTTGCTGCAAAAAGTATGTCTCGTTCTATGTTCTTTGCTGATGCACCGCCTTTGTGGGTCGGAAAGTTCAGGAACATCTGGAATGAAAGGTAAAATGATACCCCTCCCAGCAATCCGCCGAAGATTATGCTTTGCGGTAGTTGCAGGCCAATGTGTTGGAATAGTATGAATATTGTGGCCCCGAGTACCATTCCCAAAGCAAGTGATGCGAAAAACATGTTCCTTACAAACTCGTAAAGCCCTACCTTCATGCCCTGCTCTCTTAGCGCTGCTTCAAGCCCTTTCTTCTTGGCGCCTATGCTTTGAAGATATGTCTTAAGGCTGCTTGTCTTTTTTCCGACTGGCTTTTCCTTTTGCGGCTTTTGCTTCTGGCCCTGCACAGGATTCTGCTTTTTTGCATCTGTTTCCTTCTTCTTGTTGCTGAAAATGCTCATTTGGAATCGCCCAGTATTTTCATGGCCTCGTTAAGCCTTTGGTCCCTGAGTGTTATTAGGTTTTGCTCCATCTGTGTCAGTTTCTTCTTTGACCCTTTCATTATTTCTCGTATCATGTACTTGTCAAGGCCGTAAACCTCCTTTTTTATTGTTTCTATATGCTCATAGTCAAAGGTGCGGCTCTTTAACCCGTCTATCATCTGCTCAAGCTCAGATATCTGGTCGGATACTGAAAGCTTTGGAAGCTGAAGGTCCTCCTCACTCTCTTTTACGTTGAAACCGCTTATCTGCTGTTTTTGTTCCCTGTTTTTGTTCAACTTATTGGCAAATGCACCGATCTCATCCTTTGTGCTTTTGTTTTGCTTAGGCCTTTGCTCCGGTTCTTTGGGCTGTGTGATTCTCTGTGGTTGCATCCTGCCGGCACGCTTAACTGAATCTGCAGAACGGCCTGATTCTATTTCAATCGCAAGGTCAAGAAGCGGCCTGAATGGAGGCTTCCTTTTTTTGACCTTCGGGCTCTGGATAGAGGATATGTCTACCGCATTGAAATCAACCTTTGCGGAATTCTTTTCCATCTCCTCAACGATGCTTACCAGGTCCTGATAATTTTGAGCCAATCCATCACTTAAAATATGTCCTTTGAATATGTCACATTATCCTTTACCAGCTGAATTACTTTATCCCTATGCTTGTAATAGTTTGCCACTACCAGTCCGGCATCGTCGATAGAAATGATGTCGTTCCTTATCATCCAGTCAAGTACCGCCCCTTTCTCCGCCATGTCCTCGGCCATGTCCTTTCTTGTGAGGCCACCGTATAATGAAAGCGTGTCCAAGAGCCTTGTCATCTCGCTTATCTGAGCGAACCTGTCATTCAACATATTCCACTTGTAGAGCACGTTGATGTCTCCCGTATTGAGCATCTCACCGAATTCAAGCATCCTTCTCATGCCCTTGGTCCTGTGTCTGAACAGCACGACAACGCCTCCCAGCGCATTCATTGTTATCTTCGGTATTCCTATCGGAGGATTTGTCATTCTTATTACTGTGTCCTGTGCGTTATCTGCGTGAACTGTGCCATATACTGCGTGGCCCGTATGTATTGCCTCAAAGAGGGTCTCCGCGTCCTTCTGCGTCCTTATCTCCCCGACAACCATTATGTCCGGCCTCTGCCTTAATGCGTTTATCATCAGCCTGTACATCGATATTTCTCCCTTTCCTTCAGGATTTGATTCCCTTGAAACCATTGCGATCCACTGCAGGAAGCTGGGCAATTGGAGTTCCCTGGTTTCCTCTATTGATATTATCCTTCTGTTTGGCGGGAAGAAGATGCTGCTAGCATTCAGAAAGCTTGTCTTTCCGCTTGCGGTGCCTCCCGAAAAAAGGAGGCTTATCTCATTCTGTATGCATAACCATAAAAGCGATGCCACTTCTACTGATATCGAGCCGTTCTTTATGAGTGCAGGCATCGTCCATGGGTTCTTGGCGAATTTTCTTATCGTTATTGTGTTGCCCACCTGCGATATTGGATACAATGTTGCATTGACTCTGGATCCATCAGGCAGCTCTGCATCCATTATAGGAGAGAGATTGTTGATTGCCCTGCCTATTCTTCTTCCTATCTGTGATGCCTGATCGTATATTGCGTTGTCGTTTGCTGGTTTTATGTTAGTCTTGCACCATCCCCAGGTCTTATGGAAAATCCAGATGAAGTCCTTTGCGCCATTGACTGCTATCTCTTCAAGATTGTCGTCGGCAATGAGTGCCTCAAGATCGCCCAGCCCCAACATCATGTTGAGTATGTATGATGCAAGTAACTTTTTCGTTTCTGCATTTGTGCCTGGCACGTATTTGTCTATCAATATGTTTCCGGCATCTATGTATTTCTGGTTGAGTGAATTAGTATAACGCTTGTCCTCTATTCTTGCAGGGTCTATGGGCACCATTGATGTGAGCTCGCTTCTCAGCGACATTATGAGGAGCTTTGTTGCGTCGCCTATTCCCGGGAATGTCAGATTGTACAGCGGCACGAAATCCAGACCATCTACTATCTGTATCTTTACTGTCGTTCCGTGCGCATCCAGCTCATACTCGGCGAGAACGCTCTCTGAACTCCCTTCAGTCATCTAATCATTTGTTTTCCTCTACCCTTTCCTTTATCTGGTCTGCCGTATCTTTTATTATCTTCTTTATTTTTGAGGTGTTGTCCTTTGTCTTTTTGCCGTCTTTTGAAAGCCCCTCCAAAACTTTGGCCTTTGCCTCTATTGATAGGTCCTTGTTATTGTTAAGCGCATTGAGCTGCGTTGTCAGTTTTATTATATCCGTCCTTGTGGTCGTTACCTCGCGCGTCATGTCGTTCATGTTGGTTCGCCATCTCCTTATCTCGTCGTCGTATTTTGAGAGGTCTCCAAAGCTTTCCTTCAGCGACTTTACGGCACCGTACATGCGCATTGATTCGCCATCGACTATCTTTATGTCCTTTTCTATTTCCTGCTTTATTTTTGAATACCTGTCCGCAAAGTCCCTTCTCAGCACCTCAAGATCGTGCCTTGCGCGCTCGAAGTCCTTCCTGTGGCCGTCAAGCTCCTTTGATACCTGCTCCGCAGCGAAAACCTGCTCCTTGAGACCTTTCGTAAGCTCTGCAAGCTGCCTTGAATTTGCCTTCAGGATCTGGTCGGTGTTGCTTCTTGAGCTGGCCATCTGCCGCCTTAGCTCCTTTACCTGCGATTCTACGTCCAGTCCCATTGACTTGAAGAACTTCATTCCGTTTGTTTCTGTTTCCTTCATAGCCTTTTGGGCCTCGTTTATGCTTTGGAGCACTCCGTTAAGCTGAGCAAGTCTTTCGTTTACACCCACCTCCGTCTGCCTTGGTGAGAATGTGTTGAGCTTTGAGTATAGCATATCGGCGGTCTTTGTTATTTCCTGGAAGTCCTTGTCCGACTCATCCTTAAGCCTGTACATGCTTTTCCTCTTTGCTTCGAGGGGAGCATATGCCTTGTCAACATCAAACAATATTTTCTGGACATCCGGCAGCTTGGCCTTGTAGACCTTGCTCATGCTGCCTATTGATTTGTTGAGCTCCTCTATGTTCTTGGAGAACTTCTCAAGCGATATTCGCTCGATCGCAAGGTCTTCCTCAAGTATGAATTTGGTTACCTCGCTCCTTGTTTTCAGGTCCTGCTGCTGCTCAGGTCCAAGATTAATCGGCTCAAGGTACATCTTCCCTACCTTGTAGCTTATGCGCACCAGATTCCCGTTTTCCAGCACTTTGGCCCAGTTCTCTACTATCCTCGGATCTATATTAAGCGCCATCGCAATGCTGTTGAGCTCTGACTTTCCCTTTACCTTGAGCAATTCAAGCAGCGTATCTATTGAGGTCCTGGTCTCTTCTATTTCCGGATTCTTTGGACTGTCTACCTGACCTCCGCTCACAGCATCTGTCATTAAAACACATAAATAATTGCTAACAAATGTTTATAATACTTATAAATAGTGTTTTTGTGGTCAAATCCACACGCAGAGCACGATTCCCGATATGGAAATCTCTAGTCGCTCCTTAATGCATCGTGGTATTCGTGGGTTATCGCTTTCCTTACCTGTTCAACTAGGTTTTCATTCCTAAGGAACATCGGTATTGTTTTGTTTCTCGGACCGGTCAGCTTCTTATTTTCGATTGAAAATTCGCTTATGTCTAGTTCACATTTTGAACCTAGTCTAGCGTCGTGCACGCCATTTGCCCTTATTTTTAATAGGAGTTGGTTCTCACCGATTTGTGCCGATGCGCCGAATGCCGTAGTGTCAGCTCCAATATTATGCATTCTAAATTGTGGTATCTCTTTTTCCATATGATCGCCTTTTCTGGGACATCTATTCTATCGATAGTGTATAAAAGGCTTTGTACCGTTTCCGCCACTTCCGCTAAAATCCGGACCTGTATGCGGATCTGTAGAATAAGGAGAATGCAAGAGCGATTCCCACCATTATCAGTATGTTGATTAGGCCTATGCTTGTGAATAGGACCATCAATGCAAATATTGCCAGCATTACGATTATGTAGATTGGCTTGCTCCAGGTCAGTACCTTGCTGCCGTCAAGAGGGTATATCGGCAGCATGTTGAAAAATGCGAGCAGTATGCTTATGAAAATCGTGAAGGATATGACGCTGTGCAGATATGAGCTGACCGGCGGATTGAGGATAAGTGAGATTGCAAGAAAAGCGGCAAATACCACGAAGTTTGTAAGAGGACCTGCTATCGAGACTATGCCGTTCTCCTTCTTGGTAAAACTGCTTGTGTATATTACAGTGGCGCCAGGTATGCCCAAAAGGAATCCGAATGCACCAGTAACAAGAGTCACAGCAAGCCCCATCCAGGATGTTCTGAACTCAGCCATGGCGCCATACCTCTGTGCAAAGAACTTGTGCATCATCTCGTGCAGAATGAAGCTCAATGTCACACCCACAGCTGCTATCGGTAGATAATACTCGAACATGCCTATTGCCTGGCTTGGATTGGACTGGAAGCCAGATATGCCGCCTACAATTGTGAGCGAAAAGGCGAGTATAAGCACTACATCAGCTATGAGTATGTCCTTCAGTTCTCTCGCTGACGATAGTCCCTCCCCCATTGGCATAAAGTTACTTTCAACAATAACATATAAAATCTACATGGAATAATATACTGTATTTAGCTCCATCGTCTAGTGGTCATTGCACAGGCAACCAAAAAAGGACGGCGGCCTCTGGAGCCGTAAACGCCAGTTCGAATCTGGCTGGAGCTACATATGAGTTGAGAGTTTGGTAAAAGGAATCGGATTGGAAGGCCACGTAATAGTTTGCGGCTATGGCGTCGTGGGCCAGAAGGTAGTTGATGTGCTCTTAGAGCACGACATGCGTTTTGTTGTAATAGAGGCAGATCCAAAAAAAGTGGAACACCTTAAGGAGCTTGGTCATAATGTCATAGAAGGAGATGCAACATACTCAAGGGTGCTAAAAAGCGCAGGCATAGAAAATGCAAAGGCAATAGCGGTTGTGCTTGATGATGATGCAAAAAACCTCTTTACAGTGCTTGCAGCGCACGATCTCAACAAGAGGCTGTTCATTGCCGCAAGGGCGAACGACGAGTTCGTAAGGGAAAAACTGATAGAGATCGGTGCGGATTACATAGTAATGCCTCAAAGAACCGCAAGCAAGGAGATAGTCAGTGAAATCACTAAAGCAAAGTCTTAGTTATGGCTGAAACGAACGTGGATTTGTCAGACAATGTCGCCGCAAGGGTAATAGTTATACTCCTTGTGGCTGCCAGTCTTTTAACGGTAGTTTCTATCGCATTGATTCGACTAATATCCCATAATATTTATGTGGCAAGCTATTACACAATTTCGGCGCTCTTTGATACGAATGATGAATATTCGATTATTTTCATAGCCAATATGCTTTCAGGAAATGAGTTCAGTTATCAATTTTATAGCTTAATTGCAATTTCACTTATTGACGGCCTTGCAAAGGCAGTGATAGTGGGTTTCTTGATTGGAACTTTCATAAACCTGCTCTCAAACATAGACCTGAAATCAAGACTGGAAGTGATAACTGCAAAACACCTCAAAGGGCATGTGATAATATGCGGATATTCGATGCTGGCGGAAAGGCTGTGCAGTGATCTAAGGAAGAAGAAAATAAATTTCGTGATAATAGAAAAGACCCCGGAGAAGGTAAACCTTCTACGTGACCTGAAGATCAATGTCGTTGAGGGCGACTTTACAGACAAGAAGGTGCTTGAAAGTGCATCACTTAGCAATGCAAAGGCAGTGATATTTTCTACGGAGAGCGACTTCATAAATCTCCTTGGCATAGTTACAACCCATCACATGGAGCCAAATATGAAGATAATCACCAGAGCAAGGGCAGAGACAAGCGTCAGGAAGATGCAGCGCGGAGGAGCATCGTTATGCTTAGTTCCGGAAGTGGTCGCAGGAGTGGAGCTCGGAGAGAGGATAGTAAAGATGTGATTTTATGGTAAGCATAAAAAGAACACAACACACGCTAATAATCATAGCCATTGCACTGTTCATATTGTCGGTGGTGCTTACTGTTGCCTCTGGCATAAGCTTGCAGATCGCATTGATAGACAATGCCCTTGATTCGCTTCAGGTAAGTTATGTCTTAATACCGCTTAGCGCAGCATCCAATCCGCTAATACTGACTTCAAAATTGCTTGATTCTGCCATATTCCCGATGATTACCGTAATATTAGCTGCGTGGTTCTTCGATTTCATAAGCAACATAAACCTAAGAGAGCGTATTGTGTTGTCAAAAATCAACAGACTGAAAGGCCATGTGATAATAGCGCCATACAATAGTTTTGCGAAAGCGTTGCAGCAGGAACTCAGGAATTCCGGGATAAAGCCGGTGACGATTGTTGAGAACAAGAGGGAGCTCTTGCATCTTTATAGAGAAGGCGAGCTTGCAATACAGGGCGACATAAGGTCTGCTGAAACATTTGACATTGCAGGTATAAACAGAGCCAGATGTGTGGTGGCTTGCAGCAGGGACGACATACAGAATGCGCTTGTAACCATAACGGCTAAGGCAGTAAATCAGAGCATAGACATAATTGTAAAGGCAAATGACGAGCAGAACCTAGACAGGCTTGAAAGAGCTGGCGTATACAAGACAATATTGGTGGAAAGCACTGCGGGCCAGAACATAGGTGATGAGATGGTAAAAAGGCTTCTTTCAAAAAGGGGATTCAAGAATGAATAGTTTGCCTGCGCCGTAGCGCAGGCGCGTTTCTGAGGTTGACCAAGGTTTCTTGGCCGTATTGTTTATGAATGTCAAGATATTTAATTCTTTTCCTTTATTACATATTTGTATATTCAAGTAAACATTTATGGCAAGATATAAATATTTTTAATGCGCTATACTAGCAAGGAAGTTGCGCATACCTGCGCCTTACAAATAGGTTATTGCCTGTGTTGTGAACGGGTGCTTTTTCTGAGGTTGAAGCCTGTAGTTGTAGCGTAGGTGCGGATCCTGGGGTTAACGAATGGAATCAAGAGGCAAATGCGAGCGTGAGCTTGGAAGGTGCATAGATTCCGTGGTTGAGGAAATGAACGGCATGTACTGCGCAGACCTTACCGAAGAGGCAAAGATAGACTCCAAGATGAGCGACATAAAGTTAAGGGAGGAGCTCATATGCCAGATAAGGGAAGAGATTCGCTGCAAGAAGATAAGCGAGAGACTGATGGCAGAACAGATGAAAGGAGTAGCATACAGAATGCAGGTAAGTATATGCGGAGAGGGCATAGAGTACGAAATAGTCCGCAGTGATGCAAAGGGCAGACTGCCTTCAAAGTAGTTCGACCAGGGCTTGGTTTGTTTTTTTCTTTTTCTTTTTTTTATTTTTTGATAAGGGTTAAATTAATGATGATAGGAAAGCTTATGTGGAAATCAAAGACTTACAGATAAGCACCTGCAAAAATGTATATGAACCTAGGGAGGATTCATATCTGCTTGCAGATGAAGTGAACAGATATGCATTTGGAAAGGTTCTGGATCTTGGAACCGGCAGCGGCATACAGGGAATAGTTGCAGCAAAGAACGGCTGCGAAGTCACTTTTTCTGATATAGATACAAATGCATTGGAATGCGCAAGAAAGAATTCGGCACTGAACGGTGTTGGCGGAAAGTTTGTAAATTCTGACATGTTCGATGGTATAAATGAGAAATTTAACACCATAATATTCAATCCGCCATATCTTATAAGTGAAAGGAAGGATCATGTTGCTCTTGATGGAGGAATGAAAGGGAGGGACTATATTGAAAGGTTCATCCGTTCTTACAAGGAACATTTGTTGGAAAAACGTGCTGTCTTGCTCCTTGAAAGTTCTTTCAACGAATATGAAAATGATGTGAAAAAACTGGGTGCGAAGATAGTATCAAAGGCACATTATTTCTTCGAGGACCTGGTAGTGCTCCTCTTTTGATGGGCTTTGCTCCTTTTCTCGTTGAAAGACTGCATCGCATTCGCCCACCAGCTCGTTTGCTTTAGGACAGGATAAAAAATGCCTGCAAGCGATGGCTTCCTTTGCTCGATGGCATCTATCTCGCCCTGTTCGCTCTTCGTAAGTCTCCAGCCCGATGAGCCCAAGATCTCAAGCATGTGTTCAGTATCGCCTGTTTTAGGTATTGCGACAACATTAGGCTTGGATATGAGCCAGTTTAATGCGACCTGTGTTGCTGTTTTTTTGTGCGGCTTGCCTATTTCTGCCAGTTTTTGGAATGCTTTTGCATATTTTTGGCTGTAGAGTGCTCCGGTACCTAATGGACTGTATGCTATGACTGTTATTTTGTTTGTATTGCAAAAATCAAGCAGTTCCTTTTCTATGTCTCTGAAAAGCACGCTATACTCCACTTGGTTAGACACTATTTCGTATCTGCCCATTGCATTTTGCGCATCTATCAGTTCATTAACGCTAAAATTGCTTACCCCTATGTACTTTATCTTTCCGGAGTCTGCCAGTTCCTCCATGGCCCTCATCGTCTCCTTTATGGGCATCCTATGGTTCGGCCAGTGAAGTTGATACAGGTCTATTTGTTTTACTCCTAAATTTCTCAGGCTTGCATTGCATGCGCTAATTACGTCCTTGTAGCTGAAGTGGCTGGGTGACACTTTTGTCGCAATAAAAACTTTCTTTTGATCTTTTATCACATCTCCGACTATCCATTCCGTAGCATACATTTCTGCGGTGTCTATAAACTGTATGCCTTCTTTTATTGCCTTCCTTAATGTCTCTTTTTCCTTTTCGGGTTTCGCGCCCATTTTCCAAGTGCCTATGCCTATTTCTGGTATTTTTTCTCCAGTGTCGTTCAGTTCTTTGTAGTTCATCCTAGGACCATTGGATAAATTTATATCGAAGGTTATTAATTTATTCCCATTGCAAACAGTCAAAAACCGAATTAATTTTATTAAAGCAGTTTGTGCTTTCTTTAATTTTGCAGAGATAAAACCGAAATGAAAACCTAAAAATCTGAATGCCCTTTATATATGTTTAGCAGCATTAATTATTTGGTGCTTGAATGGGTAAGACAGGAGATACAAAAAGAAAGATAATAGAAATGCTGGAAGAGAAGCATGAAACCCTAACGGACATAAGCGACAAGCTAGGACTTGCTCCTTCAACAGTAAGCCAACATCTACAGGAGTTGATGGACTCTGGTAACATAAGGCTCGTTGAGGACAGACCAAGAAAGTGGAAATATTATGAAATAAATAAAAGGGATTATATTCAAAACAGGCCTGGTAACGAAAAATGGACATACATCAAGAGAGTTGGAATACCTATGGCAGCAGTTGCGCTTGCGCTTCTTTTTGTTTATGCATTCTATGCAGGAAAGGGCGTGGTAAATACAGCAGTCGCACAGCAGGTGTATCTTGCACCTGGCGCCTCGGTCCCATCAGGCAGCACTTTATTCACGGTTTCAGATGCACCAACATTCTATAATATAAGTGCCTTGGTAGTTACTGTTCAAAATGTAAGCATACATAGCGAATCCAATGGGAAATGGTACACCATACCACTGCAGGCGAATACTTTTGACCTCATACAACTGAAGAACATATCAAGCATAATGTCCGGAGTAAAGCTAAGCAATGGCATATATGATGACATTGTGCTTCAGATATCTAATGTCACGGCAACGATAAACGGCACAAATGAAAGCGTTTTCTTGCCTTCGGGAAGATTGATGATTGTTGGCACTTTCAACATCTCAAACAATACAACAAGCTGGATAAATGTGGACTTCGACCTTGCGCACTCTTTGCACATAACTGGAAATGGAAAGATAGTAATGCTACCTGTAGTTAGCGTGAGGCACGTGGACGACAGTGAATTGAATCTTAACGAGAACTCCATAGTAATGGCAAGGGGTCCGGGCAAATTGAAGTCGGTTGAGGAATTTGGCATGGATGAGCACGGAAACATGATGCATAATTTCTCTGCGCAGTACAATGTCAGTGTAGAGGAAGGCGGAAGGGGCATTTTGCTAGCCAAAGGAAATGGCCATATCCCCATAATAATAAGG
The DNA here is from genome assembly GCA_041476285.1 of Candidatus Micrarchaeaceae archaeon. Classification (GTDB taxonomy): domain Archaea; phylum Micrarchaeota; class Micrarchaeia; order Micrarchaeales; family Micrarchaeaceae; genus UBA12276. The sequence goes on along the minus strand of JBGOTD010000016.1, from coordinate 1,264 downwards.
ACGGAACGTAGCTTATTCATAGGCGGAGACGCAAGCGGAATCCTGAACGCAACAGGCAGCGATAATGAAATCATAATGGGCCTAAGCCTCAATACACAGGCAAATGCAACAGATAACATAACTGAAACAGATCATGTTGTGTGTTGCCCTATGGGCAGAGGAATGGGGATGCCATGCAGGATGATTAAGGGAACTACGTGCCCTGAAGGAATTTACAGAAACAATAACGCATCGCTAAATATCAGCGCATCTGACCTGAATAACGGCGTGTACTCTAAATGGGGCGATGAAATGAACGTCACATTACTCAACATATCAGTACACAGCAAAGGCGAGGGAAGCTTTAATGCGGATTGCACTTTGCATGGTGGCGGACTTTATTGCACATCAAACCAATCGGAAAATCCGAATTCAATCGCCGTTGGTATAGGTCAGTCAATAAAAGGCAGGTTGATAGCCAGGGGAATAATTTCATCAACTGGCAATGGCACAGGCGTAAACGAATCTGTTGAAGGCGGCACGAACAATACAAGTGTAGGGATAATAGGTAAATTGGTAGTAAGGGGCGGCTCATGCGCCAATCTCACAATGGGCGAATGCTAGCATGCTGGCATCGCCTATGCTTATGTTAAATCTTGAAGTGGTAAAAATGAATACGAAAATAATGGCCTTTGTTTTAGTTGCATTGTTAGCAACAGGCATAGGCATTGCAGGTGCAAGGAGCAATGGCAGTCTTAATGGCATAAGCCATACCGCACAGCACAATGAAACACAGGGTGGTCTGCTCTTTTTTAAGGGGCATCGTAACGCAGCCGCAAACAAGACTGCAGGATTGCAGTACCTTGAGGCAGTAACCCAGTGCAAGACAACATTCGCAGACAGGGCTGCGCCAATTGCAGCAAACAGCTTGAATGTGAGCCTTAATGTATCAAAAATCAACGCAGATAACACAAAGTTCCAGGCAGATGCGAGGGCAAATGTCTCGTACGGCACGGTAAGAAGCGACTTTGAGGCATTCAACAACGACCTGAACAATCTGTATAAGCATGCGTTCAGCGCGTTTGAAAATCTAAACCAGACGAAAAGGCAGAGTTTGCTGACAAACCTGCAGACTCCGTTCAGCCAACTGAAGACATGCATATCTGACAATACGACAATACAGGATGCGTTCGGCTTTGGTTTCAGGGGCAAGTTTGCAAGGAATTGGATAAACAGACAAATAAAGAGAGGAAACTAATTTAGTTTCCTTTTCTATTTTTTATTT
>JBGOTD010000015.1:0-12562 GCA_041476285.1 Candidatus Micrarchaeaceae archaeon | reverse complement strand
TATTTGTTCTCTACAAAATAATCAGCCAATACAAACATGAATAATCCAGATAATGCATAACCTATTAAAAAGGCCACGTTATAGGCAAACATAGAACTAAATGCTTGAAAAGGTGCCACAACTATATTTAAAAGAGGAGACATAGTTTGGTAAGCAAGATTTACTCCTATCGGATAATAAAGTAAATTGGTGTAATATATGCTATGAAGATGAAAAGTCGCATAATTTACCCACCAAATTCCCCAAAGGCTTTGGTATGGATCACCACCGCTACCCGCTATTGTTGTAGTTATTTGCATGGTGATTGGATAAAACATTACCAACGCTATTAAAAGATACATGAAAGTAGCGAATAAGTGCGACTTATGCTTAATGAAAAATTCAAAAATTATTTGATTACCCCTATTTCTTTTGCTTTTTTTCTTTGATTGCTGGCATTTCAACTGCAGGCATGTAGCTGAGCTGCGCTAGAAGCAAAAGAAAGAGCGTTATTAGAAGCCCGACGCCCACCGCACCCAGCCTTTGGCTTGATACAGCGGCAAGCGCGGCAAGAAATATTATCCCTATTGCAACGTACATCACCATCTTGCGCTCGTAGCTGTCCCTCTTCTTCTTGTAAACAAGGAAATCATCCTTGCATACGACAAGAGTGAAGTTCTTTGGATTCTTCGTTATGTTGCGTTTTACCCATCTGAGGCTTTGTATTATGACATCCTCTTTCACGGGCAGTCCGTTCTTTTCCTTACCACACATTATGCATGCCGTTTTTTTCATGATATCAGCTGAAATCTATTGTAGCATCGTATATCCTTCCGGTTTCCGCGCTTATCTTGCTCTCGTCAACCATCCTGAATATGTTAGTTATGGTCACGTCATCGATCCCTATCCTTCTGAAAACGTTCGCCATCTTGTCCCTTCCTATTCCCAATTTTTCAAGCAGGTTCGCAAACACTATTATGTTCGTGTGCCTGTGTGCCTTGTCCAACGAACCCATAAGGTTGTTGATCTCGCGCTCGCCAACGCCCAATGCGATTAGCACGTGCCTAAGTTCCGGCCTTGTTATTATAAACGTGTCCTGTTTAGCCAACACCACCACCCGCGCTGGATATTATTCTTGTTATCAGTTGGTCGTCTATGCTAAGATTCTTCAGGAATGTGACCGTATTTGAGACATTTATGCCGTTCTTCTTTAATATCCTTATGAATTCCAGCAGTTTTATTGTCCTGTTGTGGCTCTCCATCATGCTGAATATCTCATCTATGCTCTCCTGTCCCATGTTGTATTCTATGAGCTTGCTGCGCAGCTCGTCCCTTTCGAATTGGTAATCCTTCTGCAGCACGTTCGCAGCTATCTCGCTCTGCGTCAGGACATCAGACATGTCCAATGTATAAACGTAAAGCGGCTCTTCCCCATATATCCTGTCAAGAACGAAAACCTCCGGGAATCTTATTGCTGTTTGGAATGCCATGTCAACTGCCGCCTGTCCGACTCCGAATTTTCCTATCTCGTTCTTTATGAAATCAGAGAAATTGAGCGAGCCCTGTATGTAGTTCATGAACTTCTCGAACTTTATCCTTAATATGAAAGTCGTACCCACATTTGAGAATATCGCCTCGTTTATGTCTGTTGGATTCTGCGATGCGACAATAAGCCCGAACTGGAATTTTCTCCCCTCTCTTACTATGAGTATTGCATCGCTTCTGTCATCGCTGGCTACCTTCCATGCCTCGTCAAGGACCACCAGTGCCTTTAGCCCCTTTGTTTCGCTCCAGCTCTCGCTCCTCATTATCTCTTTCAGCGTCTGCAATATGAAAAGAGCGGCAAGCGCCCTGAATTTGTCATCGGACAGGCCAGAGAGGTCTACTGCAACAAGTCCCGAATGCGAAAGCTTGCCTATGTCAAGCGTGCTTTTCCTTGCAAAATAATCCTCGCCCTCCCTTGCGAACTGCCTTAGCCTGTAAACCGCATTCTCTAGCTCGGCAGGATATTCATAGGTGCCCTCCTGCAGTTTTTCCTGCAGCAATGATATAACTTCATGCAGTGTTGGAGGTTCCTTGGTTTTTGGAGCTGGTTCGGCGAGATTGAACCCTGCATTTACATATGCCTGTTCTATTGCCTCTTCAGTTATGCGCTTCTGCTCAGGATAAGCGGATATGTCGGTAAGTATTTCAAGTGATGTCATTATTTGCTTTGTCCTGTCAAGAGGCTTCATTGATGAGAGGTCCATCAAATTTATGTAGTCCCCCCTTCCCAGCGACACTACGATTCCGCCGCTCTGTTTGACCCATGCTTTGTACTCTCCGGCGAAGTCTATTATTATTGCATTGGTGTTCCAGATGTAGTTTGCCCTTACCAGAAGCGTCTTTACAAAATAGCTTTTTCCTGCGCCGGTTATGCCAACCACTGCAATGTGCGGGTTGGTTATGTTCACGTACGACCAGGTGAATGGGACTTTGAATATTTTTGTAGTTCCTATGAATATCGACTGCATGGGGTCTCCCATGAGCACTCCTGCTGGAGGCTCGGGGGGTCTTGATATGAAGGCCCTTTTTGCAATCTCATTGCTCATTATGTGCTGCAATTTGACAAGAGTCATGTTCTCGCTATCTCATATCAATTAACCTATAAATAACTTCAGCTCTGCTGATCGAAGTATGATGATGCCTCATTGAATGTGACGGGAAGTGAGAAGTTGAAGTTGAAAAGCGTGTACATCTCCCTGCCTGATACTCTCGACAAATCCACGTCCATAGAACTCAGTGCTATCTGCAATCCCTCCACCTGTTGCGCAAGCGCGTCAAGCGAGGCCTTCTCGCTTACACCTATTGCAGTTGTTTCTATGTACATGACAGTCGCCACAGGCTTCTCGCCCTGGGATATCCTGTCTATCTTTCTTTGTATCACGTTTATCTTTCTTTGTATTTCGGTTATTGTTACGTCGTTAGTTGTCGGGTTTTGAAGCGCCCTTGAGAGCTGGAATTCCTGATAGGACCTCTTGCCTTCGAACTCGTCCCTTACTTTCTGTACATCAAGCCCCATTGCAAGGACGTGGTACTTGAACGGGAATCCTAAATTCATTATGGCGCGCTCCCAGTTCTCGGGTGCAGCCACCATCCTTTCATTTTCCTCCTTTTCCTCTGTCTCGAGCTTGAATGAATATGCGAAAAGGTTTGCGGTGACATAGCCGGTAGCGTAAAAGAGGCCGTTGACGTTTTTGATTACAGCATTCTGCTCTTTTACTATCTTATATCCCTGCGCTGGCTGGAATGTGATGTTGAGGATACTGAATAAGAACGGCACAAAGATAAAGTCTGCGAAATTCAATACCAGTATTATCACTATCCCGGCAATTATTATGATAAGCGGAATTATTTTTATGTAGCCTTTGCCAAATGTCGGTATGAGTGATAGTGCTATGAGGAGTATCACCAAGCAGAATGCCAGATACATTATGCCCTCTTCATCCATCTCATCTCACCTCTCTCTGTATGTTTCGGCTTATCTGCTCCGTGATTGTCGTATATGGTATGAGGTATTCCGGTTCCACATACTTGAGTATCTCCTTGCCTACAACTACGCTTGGCGGAACCCCAAGGACCGTTGCAATGCCGTTCATGAGTTCCCTTGCCTTCTGCTGTACCATTGATATTGCCTCGAATTCCTTGACGCCCTTTGCAGATATTGTGGCAAATGATCCAAGCTCGAATGATATGCCGTTTGAGACATCATCAAGCATCTTTCGCCACATGGAGAGCTTGCCCCTTACATGCTCCATCTCACCCTCGGGCGCATTCTTTTCTGTAAGTTTTGACTCTTCCACTTCTATCTCATTGATCATGTCCTTCAGCTTTTGTATGTATTCATCTTTGTTCATCAGGTACAGTTCGCTGCTGAATCTTACCGGTTCCCTGCTTATTCCCACCATTCTGCTTACCTGGTTAGCGAACCTTATCTTGTCAGGGTCAGACATCTCGCTTGCGGATACGTAGATTGGTATGTTTATGTATGCGGTTGCTATGTAGTTCTCGCCCTCCTTCCTTACTATGCAGTCGCCAGTGGATGAAAGCCAGTATGGCGTTTGGTCGCTTATCACCACATGCCTTGTTCGCTGCCTTACAAGAGGCAGTATCATGTAAGTATAATATCTTGATCCGAATGCGAATATGTCGAATAAAACCGCAATTATCAAAAGAAGCAATTTTGGCGCAAGGTACACTACCCCGTTCGGCAGCGCAAGCTCCAGACCCATCATTGCGAGGGAGAGCGCCATAAATCCGATGAATATGAAAATTTTTGGGTTCATCTAATTCAGATTAATATTGATGGCAAGTAATTTATTTGTTCTTAATCTCTATATGAACTGCCTCATTTGTAGAGATGCATGAGTTACCCTTCCTATAAAGTTGGCTATCTCCCTTATTGCAGTGTATGTTATCGCTATTATCAATGCGGGATAGAAGAATATTAACAGCCAGAATCCGTTTAGAGAGGACTTGACGTTGTTTAGCTGCATTACGAGCGGACTTGATTGTGATGCAGCATCCTTAGAGACATATCCGAGCCTTGCTACCTGAAGAGTCGCCAGCCCCATGTCCCTCTGGACAGTTGGTGTGGTAAAGTAATATGCCACGGCAAACAGCGACGGCATTATTAGATAGAACCCAAATGCAAGCGCTATAAGTATTCCGCCCAGGGCCCTTGTCGGGAATATCGCCCTGAAGAAGATCCCAGGTATTAGGAACACCGGCACTGCAGCTATGGAGAAGAATGCGATCAGGTAATATTCGGCGTACAGCGCAGCAATCCCGTCAGTAAGGAAGTTGGCTATCGTTATAGCCGGATCCAGGAAGAATATAGTTACAGGTATTTTCAATAAGTTGACAAAGAGCTGTGGAACGCCCTGCAGGAAATTAAGTGCGGCGCTTGCCGCTCCACCGATGCTAAGGCTTATGACAGGGCTTATTGTGAACGACAGGGCGAGGTAAACGTTGAATAGGACGGTGTACATCTGCTCTGCCGTGCCTATTGTCTTTGTTATAAGGTCAAATGCTGTTGCGTAGGGGTTTATGTTTCCAACATATACGCTTGGCCATACTCCGAAGACAATCGCGCAAAGATACAGGAACCCGGCAATTATGAACGTTGTGGCAATCGCCTCATAGAATTCGCCGATCGCAAAATTTTTAATCCTGTTGCTGTTTAGCGCCATGCCGGATATGAATATTATCGCAGCTATGGCAAATGAAAGAAAAATTACAGCTGTTGTTAGAGGCAAATATGCGGCCCATTGAGAGTATATCTGCTGATTTATCGGGCAATACCATGGTTCGTTGTTGGAAATTTGCGTCGAAAGCGATGTCGGTACAAGTCCACAGTCGACTGCCTTGACTAGCGGAAAAGCGGAAACTGCCATAATCAAGAAAAGAATCAAGATTTTATAGATCGATTTCATTCTTTACCACATTATATCAGGTTTGAAAAGAGCTGTCCGAAACTCATTTTTTCGCCTATAGCGCTTGAGAAGTCAATTATAAATGCATCTACTATTGCTATGTTTAGTACTGGTATTATAGTAAGCCCTGCGATTATGTAGCCTACATTCGTGAAAAGGGTTCCTATTGCTGCAGGCAGAACCGTGGCATTAAGATATGTCTGTGAGCTGAACATTAGGCCGAACAACGCCGAACCCACTGTGGTAGCTGCACAATACGTACTTTGCAGGCATGCAAGATTGGCACTTACGTCAATATAGCCGTATGTTATGCTGACAATCAAAGGATAGACTACACCAAGCCCCAGTCCGAAGGCTATCATTGCACCCCCGAAAGTCCTTAGGAATCCAAGCGTCCTTGCCACAAGGCCTATCGTAAGGAAGAACGAGAGGAAGAGCACAGATCCCGCTAAGATTATGAGCTGTAATTGATTAAATATCAGAGTAAAAAGTATTGTAGTGTAGAGGAGACCCACGAGATTGCTGGTACCAGAGGGGAATATCGATGGCGGTTTGATCTCTATACTTATAGATGGCGTGGCAGGTATCGGATCTATCTTTATATCAGGACTAAGGCCCGTTATAAGTGATACCAGATATGTCGTGTATAGGGCATATCTTGCAAATGAGAAGGATGCATTGTTGAACAATCCTATATCGCAGGCTGCAAGAGTATAGAGCTGCGTTGCAGACGTACAGGGGGCAGGCACAAGATTCAGCTTGCTGAAAACCGTTTGCGGGCTGAGGAAGAAAAGATAGGATATAGAACCGAATGCCAAGATCAGCACGATTGACAAAAATGCCTCGTATATCTGGAATCTTGACCATACCTTTGCATTCTCGCTCCTTATCAGGCTTGACAGAGCATAGACAAGTGCGGCGACTACCAGCACCGTAGCTACGCTAACAGTTGCAGTGGGTATCCATGATGTTGGCGTTATGGGCAGAGCGGCCAATAGGCTTGAATGCTGGTACGCCATATTTATTACCGTTTGCATTACACCATACCTATATTACCTTGCTGAATATTAACTCTGAACTCAGGCTTGGAGCACCAAGGAAGTGGCCCGCTATTTCTGCAAAATCAAATGATATTATAAATGATATCACTATAGCAAACATCGTGAATGAGGCAGGTTCTATCACAAAAAATATGTAGCCGTTTACTAGCCCGAATGAACCTCCGGCAGCAGTTCCAAAGAACAGCGTGCCCAGAGTCGTAAGAAAACTTACCGAATTTCCAAGCAAAACCGTGCCTCCGGAAGCTGCCCCTGACACTATTCCTGACATATATGCCTGAAGTACGGTTGGGTTTGCATTTATCGCTGCTGTTGAAATTGTTGAGATGTAACCGCCGAGCATTACGTGCAGAAGCAGCGGGAATATTATGTAAAAGCCTATGAACAGTCCCATGAATGCTCCGCCTGCAGCCCTTGTCCATGGTATTGTCCTTAATATTATGCCGGCATACAGGAACAGGGGGAAGAGACCAAATATGAACCCAAGTACTACGAGCGTGGCTAATATAAATATCACTAGCGATCCGCTTATGCTCACAAGTATCCCTATAACCGCATCAAAGAGATCAAAACCCTGCAGCGGGGATATGACTACCCCGAAATAGGCAGGGGTGAGTGATAACTTTAATGATTCTGCAGTATCCATGAAGTATTTTATGATATTAATGTCCAGCATCGGAATCAGAAGCCTCAATGAGGCATTTGAGAGATATGTGCAGTCATCGATATAGGTCTGGCGGCCGAAGCTTGTGCCTGCGGCATGAAACACATTTGTCGAGTTCGTGCCCGCAGCTACAAGATTGAATCCGCCTAAGAATATCAAGACCACTATTACAGTGACTATTATCTCCCCTATCTCCTGTTTTGCGAGGCCACGCAAAACATTGAGCCCTGTTACGTAGCTCAGCATGAATAGCAAGCCCACTATCAGAAGCATTGTAAGCATTATGAGCATTGATACATTGAGCACGCTCTGCTCGCCGGTGCCCTGCCCCGATAGAATGCTATTGTAAGGTATTATTCCGCCTGAGCCAGCGGCGCCCGTGCCGCCGCATAATGAGGATGAAAATGAGGCCGCATTTGCACTTGCAACCATAAGAAGCATTGTAACAACTAGCAGCAATGGCTTGAAAAGCCTAAATCTAAAACAAAACTTCATTCATGCACCTATACTAATTTTCCAATGCCGGAAAGGCTTGTGTCACCGCCGAACAGTTCTGAAAGTCCTTTTATGGAGCTTATGGTTATCACCACATTCATTAAAGGTATAAGATAGGATATCAGCCCTATGATACCATATGCGTCTAGAATTGCGAAGAACGTCTTTAACGCATTTGTTGGCGAACAGTATACGATCAAGTTGAATGCGGGGGTCGTGCTGCTTATCGCGAATTGGGTAAGATATTTAATTGCGGATATGATGCTTGTGAGCGGCACAAGCAGCTGTGCTATGTCTTTGACTTCACCTATCAGAAGCGCGCTGTTCGTTGTGCCTGCCAAAAATATTGTCGTTAGTCCATATACGGGCTGGAGCAGGGATGTGGCTATAATGCCCTCGATTGCCAAAAATTTAGCAGTAAATGCGTAACCGAATTCATTAGGCCAGCAACTGTATGCCCAGGATATCGCCTTTATGTTCGGCTCCACGAAGAAATTGAGGACGTAATTGCCCGCGATTGTATTGCCAGCATTCGGCCACTCTCCTGAAGGCGTTGCAGGAAGTGGAGTTATGACATTGAATCCATATGTGGAATTGAAACCGCCAGGGTTTGCGGATGTCGGCGTCGTTGATAGTCCGTTGCCAAGAGACAGGTATTCGATTGAAAATACGACAGGATATATAAATAGGCCTGAAATGGCCACAGCTATGAGCAAGCCTCCAAGGCTCCTTGTGAACATTGTACTTCGCAGCACCAGACCGCCGAACAGGATCCATGGCCACGTGTATATGAATATCGCTATGAGGAACAGCTGTATCATAAATGACTCGACAGACAGATTGAGCAAAGACCCGATTATAGAAAGGTTGTTTACCAGTATGTCGTAGCCCGCATAGGGTGCGAATGCAAGTTGCAGGTCAAACCTTGGCTGGTCTATGGGATTTGGTATCAGGCATCCCTCTGCGGCTGGCGGCTTGTCTATGCAGATGCCTATTGTGGGCTTCAGTTGTGATAGGAAACCCAACCATGCATCCATTGTGAATGTGGAATTCAGGTTTGCAACAGTCTGGTTTGTAAGATTTGCAATTAATACGCTAGTTGCCGCAAGCGGATAGTTCAGCTTGTTAGTAAGAGTAGACCCGGCGCTGACATTCACAAGGCTGCAAATTCCCGGAAATGATCCTGTACTTGATTTTGCACCAGTAAGAAGTGAATTGGTGTTCCCCAATATATCAAGCTGTGATGTTGTTGATATATTTTTGCACAGTGTGCTTATTGCAGTCGGGTTCATAAGTTTGCTTGTACTCATCGCGGAGTAAAATATAGATGATATCATTGTCAGCGAGCCTATCAAAATGCCTACAAGTATCACCGTGCCTATCAGTTGATTAAGTTCTCCGCGTGCGGCGCCTTTTATTTTGTTATTGTTGAGAACCGAGCCCAAGAAATACCAAACAGAAACTATCAGCAGATCAAGCATTAGCGCTATTATTACAAGAGGCATCAATGTCGACTGTGCGTTGGGAAGTCCGGTAGTTGCAGCGGCAAGCAGTAACTTAATACTCAAGATAAACGGCAACATCATAGTCCACCCCAGAATGACCCTGCACCCTCGATACCGCTGTTAAGAGCCCTTGAAAGCCCTATCGCAAATCCGAGGGTAACTGCAATGTCCATAACGAAAAGCACAACCCCTTCAAAAAGGAATTGTGCGGTTTGATTGATTATGAGTTGAGCCTGGGAAACGATGTTGAACGGGGTTATCAGGCCTGTGGAACCGAACGAGCTAGTCAGCAACGGAATGAACAGATTGCTCTGGAATAACGACTTGAATATTGATCCAAAGAATCCAGTATATGAAGGAAGTCCCGCACTGAAATAGGCACTTACAGGTATGTTTGGAACCACATACGTTGATCCTATATACTGGTATGATGGATTTGACGAAGAGAATGTCCATGCTACTATGTAGCCGTTGAATGCAACCATCATCGGGTATACTATGTAACCCGCTATGGCCATTGCAAGAATAGTGTTTGATGCGGATCTCAGCGGTGTGCCAAGAAATGCGAGGGAGCGCATGGCTATCGCTATTGGCAGCACAATCGTAAATGCGGTGTATTGCAGAAGTGGGAGTGCAAGAAATTGTATGAATAATAGCCCGATAACTATTGTTACGAGAGGTGCTATTACGTCTAGATAAAGGCCGCTCAGAAGGTTGAAAAGCGAGCTTAAGCTGCTTATAGCCGGCGCTATTCCTATAGTTACTACTTTTGACGCGGCGCCAAATGCTGCACCGAGCACACTAGCAGCACTGGAGAAGGCAGTATTTAGCAGCGAACCTAAAGATTGAAGCACCTGCGCCTCAATCGCGTATGAGACTGAAATGGAATATAGATTTGTCAGTAGATTCAGACCTGTGTTTGTGCTCAGGTTCCCAACATAATATTCCGAATACTGGAAGGGGTCAAGGGTTTGTCCGGTCAGCGACTTGCTTATGGTCGATGACATGCTGCATGCGGTAGTGGCAAATGCGGCAAGCACCAGTATTATGATCACGCTTATGAATGCCTGCGAAAGCTCGGAGGTTGCGGCCTGCTTCAGCTTCTCCCTTGTCGCTTCCGGAAAGGTGTTGCTAAGCGCGAACAGGATGGCAACTACCGTGAAGCTTATCATTATGACCAGTATGTTTATGTTTACCCAGTTCATTGTTCCGTACAAAAGACAGGTATTGACCATAAAAACACTTATGCAAGCTTGAACCTCTTTCCTACTCCCAATGCTATGTCTCCGCCCAACAGGCGCGCTATGCCCTGTGATAGAGCAACTCCCATGACGATATCGATTATGAATAGCAGGAACTGCAGCAATTGATTTAGAGAATTATCTATAACAAAATTCAATGATGGGAATATGCCGACTTTTCCTACAATGCCAAATGCGCCCAGGGCGCCAGTCCAGAAACCGGAACCTGAAAGCGTAGCCCCGGATAACGTCGGTGAATTAGCGCCAAAGGCGATTGCGAGCGGAACAGTGCCTGTCGCAAGTCCCGGCACTGTGGTCGCTAAATTTATGCCACTGTTGATTATGGAACATATGAGCGACGGCAAGATTCCACAGCCGCCCCTGACTGCAACAGAGGAGCTCATTGTAAATATATAGTTTGATACAGGCAGATTGAATCCCACCAAAATTGCAGGATATATTATTGAGATTCCTATTCCCATCGCTATGAGTGTGCCGCCCACGCCCCTTGTGAATGGCAGTGCGCGCATTATTACCCCGACAGGTATAAGGACGCCTAAGCCGAGCGCGGCTATCGTATATAAAAGATCATGTTGCACCTGTAGTATCAGCATGACTACCAGCACGGCATCGGTGGCGAAGGCTGCTACAGATAGGGAAGGACCACCGTATAATTCAGTTATGTAGTTGCTTACCAAGAGAGATGATTGTGCGCCGAACTGGACTGCGCCAATTATGCCGGCCTGGGATGGTATGGGCACTGGAAGCCATACCTCAAGCACTAAGGATTTTATCAGGTCGGAGCCGACGGATAAACCCATAAGGGCGCCGAATGTCGTCTGTGCACTTTGCAATTGGGGAGAAAGGTAGCTACTATCCGCAGTGGTGTACAGGCTTGCAAGGTTGTTTGTTATTGAGTTGCTTATAGTCGGAACCGTGTTTCCGGAAAGCTGTGGTGATGTGCCGGCAAATGAGACGGCAAGGCCGCTCGCGATCACAAGTGACGAGAATATCAATACAATTACTATCATGCTTTTTACAGTTTCCCAGACTTCAAGTTTGTAGAAGTCCTTTAACTTCCCGTAGCCCATCACATTTCCGACCATGTATATTAACGCTATGAAGATAAGGGAGATTCCTATGCCGATAAGGCTAAGCGGTATTGCGCTTGCCATGCATGTGCCCACAGTAACGGATGAGCTTGTAAGTATGCAAGGTATGGTAGATATCGATTGCTGCGCGTTGGAGCTTAAAACAAATAGGTTAAGCAATATTATGGCAAGCAGGAAAACTGGTGCGCCGCGCCGAAAAGACATATTTAGTGATAATAAGCCAAATTATTTATATTATTCCACTAACCCTTGAGCAGCTTGAACCTGCTGATATAAAGTTCGCCCTGCAGAAGCACCAGGAATGGAAGTATGAAAAGCGAGCCGAATATGAGCATTGCGTATCGTGAGCCTGCCGTTCCGGCAACCGCTATGAAAATTATGTCCAATATTGTTATTACAACTATCCCTATCAGGAGCCAGACAAGGAAGTAGTCAAATCTCTTTGTGAAGAATTTGAAGCTTGCCTTCATTGCCCTTGAGACCTTGTTGTCATCTATGACAATAGATGCAGGAGCATAGAATACGAATGGTGTTATGACAAGCGCGACCAATGCTGTTATTATGCCGGAATAGCCGCTTTTGAAGCTGAGCACGTTTGCAAGTATTATTACCACAGTTGCGAAAAGGAGCACCACGAAGACATTGGTCGTGTATTTCTCAAGGCCCCTTATGACCTCGCTCTTTATCTTCGTCTGGGTCCTGCTGTGCTTTACCACTATGTTTATGGCGACAGTCGCAAAGCTCAGGAAGAGCAGCGAGAAGAGAGTTGATATCACTATTATCGCAGTATTGAAGGGATTGAGGTTGAGGTATATGCTTGCGGTCCTGAGCAGCACGCTCCCCATGTCGTTGTACGTGGGAAATGATGCGAAAATAGGTATGAGGAATGCTATGATGAATGAGATTGACGAGAGAAGTATAAGGTATATGTTGGCAAAGTAAGTCTTTATTGTATGGTTTAGTATATTACGCATCAAATCATCTTTCGCGAATTATATGGGTGATAATTAATAAAAATGCAGCGCATAGGCTAG
>JBGOTD010000014.1:0-13140 GCA_041476285.1 Candidatus Micrarchaeaceae archaeon | reverse complement strand
TGGCAAGTTCGAGGAGTGAGGAGCAGCTGATAATGAAAGAGAGCAGCAACAAGTTCATAGTGGAATTCGTAGGCAAGAATAGCAGGAGACGATACAGATTGCCGATGATAGATGTAAAAAAGGATGCAGATAAGGAGCCTAAGATAGAATTTGATTCTGTTGTAGAGGTAAAATCTGACTCGCTAAAGGAGATACTGAAGGATGCAAATCTTCTCTCAACCCATGTCGGGTTCAAGGCGGACAAGGAATCGTTCATGGTTGTCGCAAAGGGCGATGCAGGAGAATTAGAAGAGGAGCACATGAACAACGCAGAGGTAATAAAGAAGATAAATACGTCAAAGGCATCCTCGGCAACTTTCAACCTTGATTATTTAGAGCGTATGATAAGTGCATGCCCGTCTAATGGGGTTATGATGCTGTCTATAAAGACGGAAGAGCCGATAAAAATTGACTACAGCATAGGGGATGCAAATGTTTCTTACTATCTCGCACCGTATATGGAAAGTTGATGTGGTTTTGGAATGAGGTTCCTTATCTTTATACCTCCAAAGGATTTCAGGGACGAATCAGTTTCAATTGTAAAGCTATTCTTTGACAAGTGGGATGTGGATTATAAAATAACAAGCTATACGTCAGGCGATTGCATAGGCTCGCATGGTGCGGTTTACAGACCTGACATCCATGCGTCAAAAGTATCATCAGAGGAATACGATGGTATTGTGCTTATAGACGGTAATGGGGTTGATTTATATAAGTTATATGACTATAGGCCGTTGCTCGATCTTATGCTCAAATTCAACAATGCAAGAAGGTACATAATAAGTATAAGCAATGCGGCCAAGATACCTGCAAGGGCCAACATAGTGAAGGACAAACGCGTTTCAACAGACGACAAGGAAACCGTGAGACTTGTGAACCTATTTCATGGCGTGCCGTCAGGTAGCAAGTTCGAATTGGCTGGTAATCTCATATCCATAAAAAGTTCCTCGGACATCGAGGAGTCGATGCAGATGGTGCTTCAGCATATAGGAGTAACTTGACATGGCAGCAAAGAACAGCGGCATCGTGAAAAAGATTGCGGCCAAAAGAATAGAGATATTATACGGTCTAGCAAAGGAAGTGCACGGGAAGGACCCAAAGCTCTCGATGCAATATGCCAAGCTCATAAAACAGATAAGCAGGCACTACAAAATAAGTTTGGATAAGGAGATAAAGAGGCACATATGCAAAGGCTGCGGGGCTGTGCTTGTCGCTGGAAGCAATCTATCGGTAAAATTGGTCAGCAGCAAAAGGTCTATTTTTTACAAGTGTCTTAACTGCGGAAAGCTGACCAAGATACCCTATTAGTGCTTAAGTGCGGCGATTATCCGCACTGCAGTTTGATCGTCAAGTTCCCTGTGCGACATGAATCCGCCTATTTTTTTACTGTACTTAGGCATTATATGGATATGAAAATGAAATATGATTTGCCCGGAATCTTTGCCGTTGTTAGCCATAATAGTTACGCCGCTGGCGTCAAATGCCTCCTTTAACTTTAACCCAAATCTTTTGGCCACAGTAAACATTTCGGTTACAAGGGCATCAGGAGCAGTAAGCATGCTTTCGGTGTGTTCTTTTGATATTACAAGCAGGTGTCCGTATTCCGACGGAAATCTGTCAGGTATCACGTAGCATGATTTGTCTTCGAAAATCATTCGCGGATTGCTCTTCCCGAGCTTGCAGAATATGCAATCGTTTTCTTTTCCCATGACACCAGCATTTACCATCATGGGCCTGGAGAGATTTGAACTCTCGACCTACGGCTCTCTTATTTGATTAAACTTCCTCCTTAAGAAAGTTTAAATTATAAGACCGTCGCTCTAACCAAGCTGAGCTACAAGCCCTAGAAAATCTTAATAAATCAAATATTTAACGCTATCATTTATGGCATTATGTCGTTGTTTGTTATCCATGCCTGTTTTGGAGGCACAGGTGGAAGCCCGCCTGTGTAGTTTACAAGCTCGAATATCCTTACAGGATAGGTGCCGTTAACAAAGTTCACTCCTGTAGCGTTGCTGACAGGATATACCTGCCTGAAGCCCGGAAGATTGCCGAGAACGAATCCCTTGTAGAAGTTTGAGTTGTAGAATTGTGATGGGGCGTTCGTTATCGTGTTGTTTGGCCCGTTGGGCAGGTACACCATCAGGAATTCGACATAATAGCTGCCCTGCACATTCTGCACGCCAAGATATTGGGAGGCCTGTATTACCGCATTTATTTTTGTGCCATTGGTATTATATACGCTTAAGACACCTTTTGAATCAGGATTGCTATTGACACAAACGGTATTGTTTGCGAGCTTGTTGCCTACAACAAGATAGCCGCTTATATAAGTGGTCTTGCTGCTTGAAATCTGGCAGTAATAGTTGATGTTCTGCTGCGTGAGGTTTGTCTGCACAAGAGCCGATAATGGCAAAAGCACGAATTGCGGATCATGATCTACCTCGCATCTGGATGTTCCAAGTATGTATGGCACTTGTGGATTGTTGAGCTGGCCCTGCGTAAATGCATAATCCTCAGAAGTGGCATTTATGTGTATGCACCCCAAGAAATTCAGAGCACCCCATTTTGATATCAGGTCTTGGTCGAATAGCACATATCTCGTTTGGTTGTTGTTCATGTACTTTGCAAGTGCTTGCGGAGTGTAATTGTATTTTGATCCCAAGACAAATTGTGCCGCAACTGCATAGTCCTCTGAGGCTACCGAATTGTCTCCTCTAAGGACGGCATTGCTGTTTCCGAACCAATTTATCCAGTCGCCGTAGTCCCACCACGCAAGAACCCTTGGTGCGTTCGGCCCGACATTGATGTGTATCCATGTCATTGCATTAAGCCAGTATTTTGGTATGACATTGCAGTATGTATTGTAACCAAGGCTGTTTCCCCCGTTTGAGAGGACGCTGCAAACATTTGCAGGGTTTGTCATATACGTTATTTGGGCCTTGAATGCATTAATCAGTGAACCGCTTTCACCGTAGAAAAATGTCTGCGAGCTAAATGAAAACAATGCAAGGAGAATGCATGCGCCTATCAGTTTGAGGTTGTTCTTGTCCTTGCTTTTTTGTATTCCGTATCTGTATAGGATTATGAATGCCATTGCCGCTAATGCAAATATGAGGCCGAAAACGAAAAACAGGCCGAAGATCAGAACCAATTCCGTTGCGGTCTGGTGTTCATGATATATTGATTTTATGTTGAAACTGCTGGTCTCTGCTCGTGTAAAGTACAGAAGCACAACAGACAATGCAAGAAGAATTGCGCCAAGTATTATGGTGTCCACAGTGCCGAATTTGTATAAAGAAAATCCTGTAAGCAGTGCCACAAGACCTATAGCAAAGGCCAGTCCTATTACTAGCTCCCTGTTTTTAATATTTTTATAGTAATTTGATGACACAAGATAAAGTATCTCTCCGAGTATTATCCCGAAAAGCAGTATGTATGCGGTGCCAAAATGAGGAATGTACTTTACTTCAGAAAAACCGGCGGCCATAAGCGGCAGCGCTATTGCAATATAGAGGACGCCCGTCTTGCTTCTCCTGAAAGCTATTGACAACACTATTAATGTCACTGCAAGTATGCAGAACACCCAAACAAGCATCGGTATGCCGAGTATTCCCGCTCCTATTGCACCGAAGCCCTGCGGCCCAAACTGATACAACGGACCCGTAGGTATGTATTCCTGTACTGTCATGAAGAGTGGCTTTGAGGGCGTGGTGAATCTTGTGCTTATTTCTATGTAGCTTTTAATCGGGTTTCCAACACGAGTAAATAACAATACCGTGGATAATGCCGCCATTAGTATTATCATGAAAGCAAGGTTGGTTGTGAAGTTTATTTCTTTTATTATAAGCTTTGTCTTTGCTATTAATTTTGGCACAAAATCCAGTATCGCCACAAGCGCCAGCACCAGAATAGGTGCGGAAATTATTATTGGCACTCCCAGTATGCTAGAAAGATTGCTTTCAAGTGTTGCACTGTACGGCGCATAAAGCGCGTAAAGAAGTATTACGGTTCCTAGCACTATTATGTGCATCTTGTAGAAGTCCTTTAGTGACTCGTTTCTAAGGATGTCTATTATGCCCTCCGCCAGCATGTAGATTACAAATACGCCTGCAGTTACGGTATAGTAGTGCGCGCCGAGGAAGTTGGATGCAAATGCTATGCCCGCAAGCACGGCCAGTCGCTTGTCCTTCTTGTTTCTTATTGCAAGCATGTATGTAGCGAAGAAGAAGAACAGGGCAAATAGTCCCCATGGTTCTAGAAGCTGCTCGCCGGCAATGAATGTTGTGAACAATACAGGCATTGTTGCAGCGAGTGCCGCACCTATCAGCCCTATCTTTTCATCGTATTCGTGATAAAGCAGTACAAATATTGTAAAGACAAGAAGTGCGGCGGTTATTGGAGGATATACGCTGCTGACATAGCTCATGAGCGGTGTGCTGAATGTGGTTTTATGGTATTGGAAGTCATTTGCGATCGTATACCAAAATGCCTCCAGATACGGCACAAGCGGCTGAAGCCTGTGGTTCGTTCCTGCTGCCACAACCGGCCATGCTGACGGATCAAGCAGGAGCTGGTGGCCGTATGTAAGTATATAATGCGTGGATATCATGTCGAAATAGGGGTCGAACTCGAAAAATGTGGGTGCTACGACTATGCTCTGCATCCTTGTATAGAAAGTTACGAGCATCAGCGCAAGCAGTATCGCCCATATCCACCAGGTGGCTTTGGCATGCGTGGCTGTATTTTGTTCTTGGCTGCCTGGTGCCGCACCGCCCTTAGGCTTTGACATGTTTCCTATAAATGCGAAAAGGTCCTTGAATACGCCCTCGAAATAGCAGAGGATTGCACCTACTATCGTAAGCACAAGCACATTGAGCTCAAAAAGCCAGAGCGAGAATGCAAATGCGTGGATTGAGCTCATCAGATAAGCTTCAGCCCATGTAAGCGTTGCGGGCGCTATGAGCCCGAATATGAAGCCTATCACTACAATCTCAAACAGATGCAGCTCTGTTTTCCTAAGAAGCGCGAATGAGAGCAGAAGCCCCGGTATGAACATTGAGAAAAACGCTACGATTATTGCCGCTATTAAACCCAATACCATGATTATCCTACCATCTCATCTATATTCAGCAATGCCTTTATTAGCTGTTAAGTATTGACCTTGGTATTTCTATTGCCTTCAGTTCCCTGTCTGGAAATACCGTGCCTGGCGGAACTATCCTTACCCTTACGCCTATTGCTCCGTATTTGGGATATGCTGTTGCGAGAGCCTCCCTGACAAGGAATGTGACATCCCCTGCTTTAGGTATATAGCCGAGGCTTTTTCTTATTGTTTTTGCCCTTGCGCCCTTTGCGGCAAGCTTGCCGCTGGCGATTATTTCGGCGCCGAGAGCGCCGTTTTCTATTACCTCCCTGAGTGTTGACTGTAGGATCCTTCTTGCATTCATACCCCTTTCAAGCCTTTCAGCTATGCCCTTTGCCACCAAAAGCGGCTCGAGCATTTTGATTTCAACTTTCATCACGTTTATCTGCGGATTATCGACCCTGAATTTGGTTTTTATCGTTTCGGTTATGATGTCTATCGTGCGGCCTCCGCGCCCTATGACTCTTCCAGGATTTAACACATATACCGTTATCCTTGTGAGTATTGGCGTCTTCTGTATTTCAACTCTTGAGAATCCTGCCCTGACCAGTTCCTTGCCGAGATATTTCGAAATGTTTAGCTTTATTATTGCGTCCTCGATGAATTTTGTTTCTATTGTCAATTTCACACCTTTGCTGTTTCCTCTGTCTTTGGTTTCTGCACCTCCTTTACCTCTGTTTTCTTTTCACTTGCGGCTTTTGGAGCCGGTTGTGGCACTGATAATGGTTTTGGAGCTGGCTTTCCTGCTTTCTTTGCAGGCTGAACCGCTATCTTCTCCATTTTGCCGGTTGCCTTGATCGCCCTCTTCATCCTTGAACCGAGTCCCTTTGTTTCCTTCTCTGCAATTCCTATTTCAATCCTTGCAAGATCAAGGTTGCTCGTTCTTAATTTTGTGTAGCCGTATCCTCCAGACCTTACTGCCCTTACTCCCTTTGGTGGCGAGCGTGGGAGTACCTGTGTCTTATTTGCAGAAGCATGCACCACGAACATATAATCAGGGCTTTCGCCCTTGTTTGTAGCGTTAGCCGCTGCGTTGACTATTACCTTTTTTACCAGCATTGCGCATTTTATAGGATATCTGCCCTTCTTGCCCTGGAGCTCGTGCCTTGAACCCATGTATTTGTTGTGTCTTTTGTATTCTATTGGTCTGCCGTCGTTTATTACGCCGTCAAGTATTTTCAGTGCTGTTGGGACTGGCATGTATCTTACCGCATCGCACACAGCAGAGAGATCCTTGGAGCTTGCATTCAGGTCGCTGGTGCTTGCGAATATTATGCCTGTTTTGTCTAAGTTGTAGGAATATTTCAATTATTTCACCGCTAAGAACTTGCTTCCTCTTGTTGCCCTTATTCCTGGCGCGGAATGAAGTACTCTTTTCGTAGTGTATGAGTATTCGCCGAGCCTGTGGCCGAGCATGTTTGAAATTATCATTACCGGCTTGAACTCCCTGCCGTCATGGACCTCAAATTTCATGCCGACCCATGAAGGAAGTATTACAGCTTCCCTTATATGCGTCCTTATCGGTTTGGTTATGTTGTTTTTCTTGTTGCTTTCAACCTTTTCAATTAATTTCTTGTAATCGGCGAAGTTTCTTTTCATGCTTCTTCTTTCTCTTGAATTTACAAGCTTTATGTACTGTTCCGGCGTTATTGCCGCAGCCTGCGATTGTGTCATTCCTCTAAATGCTATTCTTTCGACCATTCGATTACCTCTTCTTTCTGCCTACTCTGCTTGCGGCTATGTGACCTACCTTTCTTCCAGGGGGTGCATTCCTTGATGTCATGCTGCTCTTGCCCTTGTGGTGCTGCTTGCCACCGAACGGGTGGTCAACAGGATTCATCTTTACTCCCCTTATTACGGGCCATGTCCTGTTTATCGCATGCATTATGTAGTGAGCCTTGCCTGCCTTGACTATTGGCTGGTCCGTCATACCGCCAGAGGCAAGAACACCGAGCTGCGCCCTGCAGTTGTTTTTAAGTGTGACTGTGGACTTTGACGGCATTGCCACCGTAGTGGCATTTCCAAGGTGTGCAGATATGTAAGCCGCACTTCCTGCGCTCCTGACGAACTTGCCGCCGTCGCCAGGGTTTGATTCTATGTTGTATACAGGGGTTCCTTCAGGAACGTCGCCTATTTTCATGACGCTGCCCAATGAATATGATGGTGTATCGCTTATCATTATCTTGTTGCCAAGTCTTATGCCTTCAGGGGCCAGTAAATAACCGGTTGACATGTCCTCGTATAGTACTTTCATCAGTGGTGCACTATGCCCTGTGTGATTTATCAGCTCCACTACCTCGCCTGCTATTTCCTTGTCAGGACCAGGATAGTTTACGCGGATGTCAAAGGTGTTTGGCAGTTTGCCGTAAACGTTTGATCCTTTTCCTCTTCTTTGCTGTCTTAGTTTCTTTCCCATTCTTACACCAGCTTTAATTTGAGTGCAACATCTGTTGCATTATATCCCTTTGCCAATTTGATAAATGCCTTCTTTGCATTCTTTGGCAGGTTTATGATGTTTATGCTTTTTACCTTCACGTTGAAACTTCTCTCGAATTCGCTCTTGATCTCAGTCTTTGATGCCCTTGAGTCAACTATGTATGTTATTGTGTTGCCCCTGTCCACTATGCTTACGGATTTTTCTGTTGCAAGTGGATATTTTAATATGCTCATTTTATCACAGACTTTGCTTTTTTATTGATTCCTCTAGCGTTTTAATCGCCTGCTCGCTCCATACGGTTGTCCTTCCAGGAACACCTCCCGGCGCAAGAAGATTTGCTGTTATTCCAGACACGGTGCATGCGTCTACGCCTGCCATGTTCCTTGCCGCCTTGATTGCGCTTCCGTTCTTGCTTATGACAAGCAGGACCGATCTTCTGTAATGCTTTGTCTTTGACGAACGTCGCAGACCTTTTTTTATCCTTGGTTTTGCAGAGCTGGCTTCTATTGCAGAATTTACTTTCAGATTTGTGAATATCTTTAGCATCTCCTTTGTTTTGTTTATTGATTCTATATCATCAACGACTACGATAGGTCTTGTCTCATTTTGTTTTGCGTGGCCCGTAGCGGCTATTGCACTTGCAAGTGCCTTCTGGTATTCTTTCTTGTTTATTTCCTCTGCAATTATCTTCTCGACAAGATGCGGGTGTGCTCTTTTTCCCTTTGTAGATGATGGTATCCTTCTGACAGCGCCCTGCGCACCTCCTCCGAGCTTCTGTTTTGGTCTTATTGCGTTACCCATGTGCCTTCCTGTTCTGTATGAATTCATTCTGCCGTAATATCTTGCAGTGGTCTGCATTCCTGCCAATAGGAAATGGCCTTGTGGCTGGAGCTTCATTGTGCTCTCCGCAAGTACAGCCCTTCTTATAAGCTCAGGTCGCACCTCATCTTCAAACATTCCTGGCAGTGCAACTTTGCCCTTTGCCTTGCCATCCAATGATAATACTTCTGCCTCTTGCATCGAATTAACCTTTTATTGATATGTAGTTTATCTTCGGCTCCTTTATGCCGCTCTTGTTCCTGTTGATTGACTTTCTGATCCTTACCAGCCTTTTTGCAGGTCCGCCTATAGAGCCTCTGACTATGATATAGTCGTTTTTCATCGTGCCGTAATTCTGAAATCCTGCTTTCGGACTTACAGTCTGGACTTCTGCCGCTGTTCCTATCTTTAATATGCGTTTGTTTGATTCCGTCCTGTAGTTGAAGCCCAGCTGACCGGCCTGAGGCACGGTGAAAAGAACCTTTCCCGGCGTAAATGGACCAAGAGTTCCAACGTGCCTTGTCTTGTTTGTTGCTTTGTGGTACAGCTTTGCAGTTCCGAATCTTTTTATTGTTCCCTGCCACCCCTTGCCCTTTGTAACTGAGGATATGTCGACAAATTCGCCATTCTTGAATAGCTCGGACATCTTTATTTCCTTTCCGAGCCTTGAGCTTATGAAGTTGAACTTCTCCTCCTGGCTTCCCCCAAGCGCAGACTCAAATCTCACAACATGATGCTGCTCAACGCTTAAGCCCTTAGGGTATGCTACCATCAGTGCCGTTATGTCTGAGAACTTGCTGAGCTCGTTCTTGAGCGTGCTGAGCTTTGACTCGTCGTTCTTCTGCTTCTTCTCCTTTAATTTGGCTGATATTTCCTTGTTGTGCAGCTCAATTTCCACTTTTTTGTAGCCGTTGTGGTCCTTGATGTAGAATCTCGCACCGTAAACCTCAGTTCTTGGAACTTCCAGAATCGTGCAGGCTGTGCTTATCTCTGTGTTTTTGGATGGTGATTCTGAATCGTCAATCATGCCCAGGTGCGCCATCCCGACCTTGTATGCTACAAAATTGAGCGGCGTTTGCTCCTTTAGGCTTTTTGGTGAAGAGCGTGCTCTAGGCAGACGCCTCTGAGCGCGTCGATGATGCCAATACTGTAAAGAGCCTCTGTGCATAATAGACCCGATAATGCTAAATTTTAAAAAAAGATCCTGTAAACTGATCTTTCTGTAATTGCCACAACGTCTAGACTATTATACTTCTAGTCTATATTTTTATATATCTTTACTTTTTAAGGATTTGAGGCAGTAAAAGCTAAAAATAAGAAGAATCTGATATTATTTAGTGATATTGTGTCCACGGACCTTACATTATGCCATATTTTGGATGGTGATAAAATGCTGCTTAAAAAGGCCACGAGAGGCATTAGCAAGGGAAAGTGGAATGCCCCTGGAGGTAAAATAGATCCTGATGAGACCGCTGAAGACTGCGCCATAAGGGAGGTTTTGGAGGAGACAGGATTAAAGATAAAGAACCTGATGAATCACGGACCTCTTAATTTTCACATGGACGGCAAAGAGGAGCTGACCTTCACGGTGCACCTTTTCTCTACCAGAAGTTTTGATGGAGAGGTGAAATCTACAGATGAGGGCGAGGTAAGGTGGTTTGATATAGACAGGATACCCTATGAGGAAATGTGGGATGATGATAATTATTGGATCGGGCCTATGCTAAAAAACAAGAGATTTGAAGTCGATTTCTATTATGATAAAGAAAACAAAGAAGTAGTAAAGTGTATTATAGCCACAGTTAGATAACAGATACGTTGATTTGCATGGATAAAGTGATAAGGCCTTTGGTGGAAATGAGTGACACTGAAGTAAAAAAGTTAAGGTTGGTTGTTTTTGACATAGATGGAGTGATAATACCAAAGGGCACAAAACTTCATGAGAGTGCGGATGGAACCGAATTTGATATGAAGACGCATAAACTATCGGGTGAATTTATTGAGAATGTCACTAGATTGAAAAAACATATGCGTGTTGCATTTTCCTCCGGAAGAAATCTTCTTTACCTAAGAAGTCTTGTAACGAATTTTTTTGATAAAGATGTAATACTACAAACAGAGAACGGTGCAATAACGTTTATAGATGGGAAAATAATACATGCCGATTACCCGAACGAGTATTTTGAGAAGTTGTACACAATAAAAAATCTTGTATCGGAGAATTCCGCTTCGATGAAACTGCGGGGATTTGAACCAAAGATTTTCAACCTGACTGTGCATTCGGATGAAAACCCGCTCATTTACGATTTAGTAAAGCAAACAGACCCTGAAGGAATTATTTATTGCATATGGACTGGTGAGGCCTTTGATCTCGGACTTAAGGGAATTACCAAAGGTGCCATGATTGGTGAGATTGCGAACAAACTTGGTTTAGGTAGAGACGAAATAATGACTACAGGGAACGCATTGAATGATAAGGAGATGCTGGAATTCGGAGTGGGGGTTACCGTGGAGCCGAATGTTGTTTGGGGGAAATATAAGACCAGTGGTAACGGGTTAGGTGGTGAAGAAGTTGCAAGGTTTCTTCTGGAGAGATTAAGTAAATAGTTGTTTTATAATTTTGTGGCTTCTATTACTTGCAAATCCCTGATTAAAGTGTTTATTGATGCCCTTAGTGCTGTCGCGTCTTCGGCTTTTATCTTTATTATGAGTTTATCCTTTGTTTCTTTTATGCTGATGTTGCTTCTTTTATGCCTTAGGCTCTTTGTCAATATTCTTGTATAGTTCAGCTTTTGCTCTTTTTTAAGGATAAGTTTTAGTTGCAGCTTGCTTTTTGTTGAGCTAGCCACCATCAAATCGTTGCCTGTTTATAATTTGGTTATGCCCTTATTTACGAGGATCTCTGCTTCGTCCCTGTTCATCCTGTTAAGGTTCTTTCCGCAGTTATTGCACTTGAAGCTGTTTTCGAAAGCGGAATCGAATGTGAATACGAATCTGTCTGTCTTATAGCAACCGTCGCAAATGAAATAATCGTTACACGTTTCGTTGACTATTGACTTTTCCCTTTCCATGCCCTCTACATATTCAAGGAATGGTGAAAGCTTGCTGATGTTTATGTACCAGGCAAATGAGAGCCAGCCCTTTGTGTTTTTTGATATGTAGTAGTTTGTTATGCCGTATCCCTGCATTATGTTAAGTATACGCCTTATTGCGTTTATCTTCGTGCCCAGCTGTTCAGCAAGATATTCGTCAGTCTTTGGGGTAACCAACATCCCTATGACATCCACGGCCATCTTGCTTACATTTTTCTTGAGATATTCTACTGCTCTTTCGTTTGATAAAAGTCCGTCCAAAGCAACCTTTACTTCATCTGGTTGTGGTACGCTTACGTTCGTCCTTTTCCTTCCTGATGCCTCCTTTTCTTTTTGCTTTGCGACATTGGTAAGCTGTTTTACATTCTGTTTTACAGATATGTTAGACTTGATTTTTTGCGTTGCCTTTTTTGGCTTGGCTGAAGTTTTTATGTGCTTTTTAGAATTGCGATTCTGATGCTTTGCAACTGGCTTTCTTTTTTGAGTAAGATTCCTTCGTTTAGCGTTTGTTTTTTTGAGTGGGCTTTTTTTGTGGGTTTTGGGTTTTGGCATAGTATACACCAGGGTTCTAAGCCCTCTTTAAACAGATAGATAATATTACGTCTTCAAAGTATATATACATTTTGCTTTTTTGCACTTTTTTAAGTTATATTTAGGATTTTGGTCCTTAGGCTTTGAGCTTATTTTGGCTTGGCCTTATTTTATGTGCACCAAAACGCTTTCTTGCCATGCCCCTGTGCCTTCTTCCTACAGAGGTAAGTCCCCTAAATGCCCTTTTGTTCTGGGCTATTATGTTCTTGTACTGCTGGTCGGACATTATTGTGCTGCTGTTTTTGTCAAGAAGTATTATCTCGTAAAATTTCCTGGAACCTGCAGTGCCTACAAAATAGGAATTTAATACCTCGAAATTGGAAAATTTCCTGGCTGCTCGTTCCTCGGCTATTGCCTGAAATGATTTTGACTGGGTGAAATATCTACCGCTTTTTGACGGTTTTCTGCCTCCGGCCGCATGCTTCCTTTTCCTGCTGCCGCCATGCAACATTACCCTCACCATAAGCACGCCTTCTTTTGCCTTGTATCCTAATTCCCTCGCCCTGGCTATGTTGGTAGGCTTGTCTATACGCATCATTGGAGGTTCTGTATTCCATTTTATTATGCGTGATTTGTATATGTCTGACCTGTTCTTGTATTCAGCTTGCATAGTTTGCTTCATTTGTTTATACATGCTCACTCGATCACTTGTTGAAATATAAAAAGCATTAAATATTATGTCGTAAGGATTTATAAGCTAATGGTATATTTAGCTTTATTTTGCAGTAATAGTTATATGTTGATGATTTAATGAAGGCGTTAATACTTGCTGGTGGAGAGGGCAGAAGACTGCGTCCTTTGACTAATGATAAACCTAAGCCGATGTTGGAAGTAGGTAAAAAAACCATAATAGAATGGCAGATAGAATGGATGAAAAAGTACGGCATCAATTCATTTGTGATCTCTACAGGCTACATGAAGGAAAAATTGATAGAACACCTAGGCACGGGTGCTAGGCTTGGTGTAGATATAAATTTTGAAATAGAGGACGAACCGCTTGGTACCGGAGGCGCGAT
>JBGOTD010000013.1:0-13403 GCA_041476285.1 Candidatus Micrarchaeaceae archaeon | reverse complement strand
GCCATCTCTCTTGGCCTTATTAATCCCGGATATTATCACATAACATTAGCACTAGGAATTACATTATTTTTTTATGGGTTATTTTTACTTGTACATTTCTTAGATGCAATATATGAAAAATTGATTCCCAAAAAAGTTATTAGAAAATTTATAAGTGGAAAGGAAGCGATACTTTTAATTATGTTATTAATAATATTTTCGTTTTTATTCATTTGGATATTACCTAAAATAATATGCCCGCATATTCATCTGTTTATGTGTACAAGTTAAATTTTATCGAAGCAAATCTTTTTCATTCAATTTAGACTATTGTTAGACAATAAGTTACTTAGTTTACGACGACAAATTCAAATGGGCCCGAGGAGAATCGAACTCCGGGTCTTTACCTTGTGAAGGTACCGTCTTACCATTCGACCACGGGCCCAAATTTACTACAAAGCGTTGACTTTTGCTGCCACTATAAAGTCATTTATTGAAAGCCCCTTTATTGCATGCGTACTTAGCGTAAGCCTTACCTGATTCCAGTCATGGAGATATATGTTCGGGTGATGGCCTTCACTTTCAGCTATCACCGCCACCTTGTTTGTGAATGATATTGCCTCTTTGAAGTTCTTGAATTTTTTATTGATTGATATCTGGTTGTTCCCTAGCTTCCATCCATTCGCAAACTTTATGTATTTAGATGCAGTTTTCTTATTCATAGGCTTGGTGCCACCCTCACAGGGCTTGCACTTCTTCCTTTTTAGGTCCATAATATAGACACGCATTTTGATTTTAAATAGCTTGCTAATCAGACTACAGGTTGAAGTATTCCTTGAATTTGTTCGTAGTCTCCACCCTCTTCGTCCTGCCTATTCTCATGGTCTTTATGAACTCCTTCTCCGAAAGCTCTTTTATGTGCTCATATGTTGAGCTTCCAAATGCCTTTACAATGCTATTCTGCATTACCGGCTCATTTTTGCTTATGTAAGCAAGGATTCTCAGCGAGCTTTTGGATATCTCAGGTGCCCCTGCAAGAGAACCCACTCTTTCCGCATATTCATTCCTAATACCAAGAACGTACCTGTCCCCTACTTTTGATATTACCAAAGAGCTGTCCCTTTTCTGGTAGTCACTTATAAGCTCATCGAGTATTTTTTTGACGTGTCCTACCGATCCAATTCCAACTATTTCTGCAATTTCATCAGTGTCCATCGCTCTACCTGAAACAAAAAGCGCAGCCTCAACCGTTTTCTTATAGTCTAGACTACTTTGGCTTCTTTCCATCATCATCACAAAGCTTTACAAAAATCTCATTGAAGAACTGCTCCTGCATAAGCATTACCTCTCCTTTGTGCGCTAGAATAAGCAACGGCACGAATAGGCGGAGCAGAATGCTCTCAATCGAGCCGAAGCCCTTTGATAGAAGTGCAAATGTCGTCAAACCTTCCCTGTCCGCATTCTCTTTTACCAAATTGTATACCGCGTTTATCTTCTCGTCTATGTCCTCCTTGTCTATCACAATGTCTATGGGCTCCGTCCTTTGCCTCACAAACAATTCCCTTTTCTCGTTTATCTTTATTGCGTCGCCAAGTGCATCCATCAATTCGTTCAATGTTATCTTTCTCTTTGGCTGCAGCCTTAATCTTGGCACAAGGGGTGCGACCTCCGGTATCACCCTGCCTTGTTGGACGGCCTCGTCAGATTCGAGCACCTCCTCTATTTGAAGGATATTTACGGTATCGCTCTTCATCCTGAGCAGGATCGATGCCGCAAGTATTATGTTCGCAGGTATGTGAAGATCCATTATCTGCATCTTCTTTATGGCAGATATGTAGCTGTCCACCACTTTTACTATGTCTATGTCCCAAGGATCCAGCCTGTTGGTTTCAACAAGTTCAACGAGAAATTCCCTCCAGGTCGCATTCTTTACGAATTCCTGAAGATTCAAGCCGCTACCGTAGGTAGAGACTTCTGCGTTACTGGTCATCAAGAGTATATGAAAGACAAGTAATTTATTTATATGCCATTCCGCCACTATCTTTATATATCATATATGCCGTATAAATTTGCAGTAGAGATGAACAAATGGAAGCAACAACAAAGGCACCTCCAGCTAAAAAATCAGAAGCACACGCAGAAGCTCAAGCGCGGCAGGCAATTATCGAAATAAAGAGGGTTGCCGCTGCGATATATGACGCTGCAAATGCAAAAGGCTACGACGCCGTTGCCACTAGCATCGCACACGAGTTCGGCTTCGTTAATCGTAAAGATGACCCAAGGCCAGTCAGTGCTAAGGACAACTTCAAGGCAGGCTATCTTGAAGATGCCCAAAAGAAGAGAAAGCCTATAATGAGTTCAAAGCGAATAAATTTTGATGCAGATGCGATATCGAAAAAGATAGAGGGCAACGGCAGATTTGCAACCGCACTTGACGTTTATGTAACGCTCATGAAGAAAGGTGATTATGCATTGGCAAGGAAGGCGGCAGGTGAGCAAAAACTTGGAATGGAATTCGAGCGGACAGCAGACTGGCTCGATAATCTAAACAGAATTGTAAACAGCTGAAGTTCAAAGTATGCGCGATTATTTCTTTTTAATACTGTAATCGATTACTACTTCGCATTCTTTCGTTGAATACGGCCTTACTATCCTTTTATTCATGATTTTGACGGTGTATCTTTTCTTTTTTGAATGCGCCACTATTTTATTGCATATCTTGCTGAAAGGATCATCCAATTCGGAAAAAGCATAAAGATGCACTACTGCATTCTTTTTCGCAACTTTGTGCACCTGGTCAAGAAATTCCAGGCTTGACTTTGGAAGCGGCATTATTACCCTGTCTGCAAAATTCCCATAGTTTTTTGCCTCTTTTTTAACGTCGCCGCAAACTGCCTTTACATTATTTAGTTTGTTAAGTGTGATGCTGGCCAGCATGTAATTGTAGGCCGATTTATTCAGCTCGATTGCCACTATGTTCGTATCTTTTATGTTTCTTGCTATCTCTATCGCAAAAGGGCCCACTCCTGCGAACATGACCATTACGTTTTCCCCTTTCTTTGCAAGCTTCAGTATCCTTGACCTTTCAAATGACAGCCTGTTCGAGAAGTACACCTTCCTTATGTCGAATCTAAAGATGCATTCGTTTTCCCTGTAATTTGCCATGTAGTCCTTTATGCCGGCCACATACCTTAGTTTTCTGATCCTGTATTTTCCGGATACGGCGCCGGCCTTTGCAAGCACCGTCTTTATGCTATTATTGCTTTGGATGAGCAGTCTTGCTATCTTTCTTTCGTTTGCCCTCTTGCCCTTGAATTCTATTATTGCGATGCTTCCTATCTGGTCGTATCCCTTGGATAGCTTGGTTAATTCGTCTTTGCTGATTTTACTTGCAAGCTGCTGTTCGTAGCTTCCTGCCTTGCTGACCTTCCCTTCTTTCCTCTCAACTATCGCTGCACCCAATCGACCAATAAGCTTTATAGACTTTGCGTGCTTAATATCTAGTGTGGGAAAATACACATAGCTTCGGCTATGAATTACCGCTCTAGAGCCATCAAAAAGTTTTAGGCGTGTAATAAGCACCTTTGCTTTGTTCGCGCTTTTCGGCGCTACCCTTATGTATTTCATGAAATCAATTGACATTAAAGGAATGCAGTAAAGAATAATATAGATTTATGGTTAAAAATAGTGATTCATTTGTACTTTGTTGTTAAGGTAACATCGGGCCAGGAAAGAATTGCGGCGAATATCTTGCAGAACAAGATATCAAAGAGCGATCTTCCGATATATTCAATAATAGTGGTGGAAGGCGTGCGGGGCTACATAATACTGGAGTCGGAAGACGAGGTATCGGCGAGGCAGTTCGTCACAAAGGGAAGAAGCATACGCGGAGTGCTCCCTAAGGAACTCAGCGAGCAGGAGGTAAACAAGCTCATAGAGGTAAGGAGCCATGCAGTTGGCATAGAGAAAGGCGACACTGTCGAGTTTACGACAGGCCCATTCAAAGGCTACAAGGCGCGCGTGCTGAAGGTAGACGAGCTCAAGGACGACATTACCGTAGAGCTTATGGACGTCGTTGTGCCAATACCGATAACAACAAAGATGAACACTGCAAAGGTAATACAAAAGGCAAGCAAGGCATGATTCTATGGGAGAAATAACTATAGCTGGATTAGTAGAGGGCGGCAAGGCAACATCAGGGCCACCATTCGGACCCGCACTTGGACCGCTAGGCGTAAACATAAATGCGATAATCGCGGAGATAAATGACAAGACAAAACAGTATTCTGGCGTAAAGATACCCGTGAAGGTGCATGTGGACAGCTCATCTAAGACCTACAAGGTAGAGGTAGGGGCACCGCCAACAAGCGCACTGATACTCAAAGAGCTTGGCATTCAAACCGGCGCAAAGGCTAAGGGAGAGGTAGTAGGCAACATAACCATGGAGCAGATAAAAAGCATTGCAAAATCGAAGGAGGGCAAACTTTACGGCAACACTCTTGGCCAAAGAATCGACCAGATACTCGGAACATGCAAGAGCATGGGAGTGACATGCGAAGGAGAGGACCCAAGAACAACGATAAAGAAGATAAAATCCGGAGAGCTCAAGCTCTAGGTGCTTTGGTGGAGGAGCCAAAGCCACTCTTTATTTACAAGGCTCTAAGGAATCATTTCGGATTCCTCAACTGGTGGCCCGGTGAAACCGCATTTGAGGTCTTTGTTGGGGCGATACTTACACAACAGACTAGCTGGAGGAATGTAGAGAAAGCGATCATAAACCTAAAGGGCACAGACTCCCTTTCGATAGAAAAAATAGCCGCAATGCCACTGGGCAGACTGCAGCAGCTGATAAGGCCAAGCGGGTACTACCGGCAAAAGGCTAAGAGGCTCAAAAACATCTGCATTGCCGTAATTAAGGAGCATGGAAGCCTTGAAGACATGTTCAATCTTGAGACTGGTGAACTGCGAAGAGTACTTCTCTTGTATAATGGCATAGGCAAGGAGACTGCAGATTCCATAATCCTGTATGCTGCAAACAAGCCTATTTTTGTAATAGATGCATATACGAAAAGAGCAATGAACAGGATAAACCCGAAAATCGATTATAATGTCGATTATGATGAGCTTAGGGCTTACTTCGAGCAAAAAATAAAAAGGGAAACTAGGCTATACAAGGACTTTCATGCGCAGTTCGTTGAGCTTGGGAAAAACTACTGCAAGAGCAGAGTGCCGGTTTGCAATAAATGCCCATTAAGCAATATGTGCAATTTTGCATCGCTCCCTCGAAAGGTCCTGTAGCAAGTTTTATATATTAAAAAAATCAAATATATGATAGAGGATTATGGCAGAAACAACAAAGCCTCAGTCAAAGGACGGGCCAGAAACAAAAGCACCGCAAGGCGCCATGCCTAAAATGCAGGCTCAGCCGACTGGCGAGAAAGGAACAACCACTTCTAGTAAGCCTACCGAACAGGAAAATATATACAGAAAGGGCAGGGTAATGCCATTCCAGACTGACTGGGTTGACGAGGTAAAAGAATACTATAAACATTTCTCAAAATGGGCTGACCTTAACGAGCAGCAAAGAAAGGATTTTGGGCAAATGATAAATAAAGTGGATGAAACCAGCTCCATGAAAGATGCAATCGAACTGTGGAAGAAAGTAAACCTAATATGGCTGGAGAAGACGGACACGATAAAAAGCACCCTAAAGCCGGATCTCCTCGAAAGGACAGAAAATGTAGCTACAGCCCAGGATGCGATGAATATAGCAAGGGAGTCCCTTGCCCATCATGTCAACCACTACCTTCCGGAATTCATATCATTATTCCGTCCTAATTTCAAAGATGCACCAGAAAAAATGGAAAAACTCTTCCTGCTTATCAAGGAAAACGAGCAGATAACGGCAGGCTATGAATTGCCCGATTCGAAAAAGGATATGTCTCCTGAAGATATCGTGAAAAGCAACAGGAAGGAAATAGAGGAAATAATAAACGGGGCAAGCCAGGACATGAAGGTGCCGCAGCTCAATAAAAGATTCAATCTGGTTAACTTCTACAACAATTACAATCTAATGAATGACATTCTGACGGAAAATACGATGAAGCCTGCAAGCGAACGTGATTATTCAGGCAATGACATAATGTGGGCTTACCTCCACAGATTTGCAATGTCCGCATTTACGAACAGGTTCTTGAGCGAGCGTGAAGAAAAAGGAATAACAGCGCCGCCTCCGCCTCAGGAAGCTCTTGAAACTAAAATTAAGGCCCCGCCGCCTCCTCCAACCACAGAAAACAAGGAGATAACAGTGCAACCGCCTCCTCAAGAAATTCTTCAGGAGAATATCAAAGCACCGCCTCCGCCGCCAACAACAGAAAATGCATGATCTAAAATCAACTTTTTCTTATCAGACTTTTTATTTGATTTGTTAGCCTGTTTATCTCTTTTATTTCCTGCTCCTCTCTTTTAGTAAGATCCCCTCCATTTCCCTTTATGCTTTCCTCGATTGCATTAAGCAGCTCCACCCATTCCTCTGCGTCCTCCCTTATTATCTCAAGCACAGCCCTGTCTTCTGAAAAAAGGTTAAGCACCTTGAGCAGTTTCTCATTGTCTTGTATTTCTTCCTTCTTACCTAGCTTGTAGTTTATGTGCTGCCTCAGGTCCCTTATGCCCTCCATGCTCACCGCCTTGTTGTCCTCTATTACGCTGTCCATGTCCCTTACAAGGTTTATCATAAGCCCGTGCAGTTTGCCGAAAAGGCTGTCAAGAGAGAGTTCCCTAAGATCCTTTACCATGAATATCACTGTTTATTAAATAAACATATAGATAAGTTATTAAAGATATAATGAAATGTTTTAGAGTAACGTCATACACGCCTTAACCCATTGCATGTCGGTTCATTTTCAGTTTAAGTGGTATATTTGGAAGAGCAAAGCAATATCATCAGAAAACTTATATTCCGACTTGTAAAAAAGCACATAGCAGGATCGACAAGCGCCGCTGTGCTTAACACAGTAAGGGACCTTAACAACAGGGGATTCCATGCAACTGTCACGCTTCTGAACGACCATGTCGATGACCAGACAAAGGCAAAATACAACACAAATGCCTATGTGCAATTCATAAGGCAGATGTCAAGACTACATTTGAATTCCGATGTGTCAATAAGACTTAGCCAGATAGGCCACGGCATAGACGACCTGTTGCTGGAAAAGAATTTCCAGAGCATACTTGATGTTGCAAATTCATGCAAGCAACGGCTTTGGATAGAGAATGAGGCGGAGTTGAACAACGAGGAGCTGATGCCAATATATAGGAAGTTTAAGTCCACCTGTAGCGTTCTCGGTGTAGAAATAAGGCCTGATCCTGAATACAACGGCACAAAGAACATAGGCAAAATGGTCTCAAACAAGGACATAATAAAGCTCATGAACCCATTAAAAGAGGCGCACAAGGACAAGCATGCCAAGAGGGCGGACAGGTTCAAGGCGTACAAGGAATGGATAGACGTCCTAATGAACAAGAAAATAACACTTACGGTGCTGGAGGATGATCCCAAACTCATAAACAGGATAATAGCGTCGAACAAGGACTACAAAAGGAATTTAATATTTGAGATTCCATTAGGTTATAGCAGCAGGAAGCTCAATGCTCTCCAAAAGAGCAAGCTTAATCTGAGCGTGTATGTGCCGTATGGAAAGGACTGGATTCCATATTTCATAAACAGGCTTGCAGAGGGTAGGGTAAGGAACATCGCCGTCGCATTGCTGAATGGCGAGAGATCTGGTGTTGGTTCGAATGTCAAAAACGAAGGCGCAAGGGCGGGCTAAAAAGATAGTGCTCGTGACCGGTGCCACTAGCGGCATGGGTAGCAGACTAGTCGGGGAGCTGATAAAGAAAGGCTACGAGGTAAGGGTTCTGCTGAAAAAGCACCCGAGGGAGCATCTGGAATGGAAGGAGCTTCCGCGCGGCGTCAAGATCTATATCACAGACATAAAGAAAACAGACGATGCGAGCAGGGAGGTATTGCTTGATGCATGCAAGGGAGCAAGCATATTATTCCATCTTGCGGCTGTCACGTACAGCTACCATAGCAGGTACAGCAACGAGAAAATCGATACCAATGTGATGCTGAACACAAATGTCATAGGCACGGAAAACGTGATCCAGGCATATGCCGATGCAAATCCAAAGGGGAATCTAAGATTCATATATTCAAGCAGCGTTGCGGTCTACGGCTACAAGAGAAGCGGAGAGATACTGACAGAGGAATCTGAACCAAAGCCGCACAGCGCATATGCGGAAAGCAAGTATATGGCAGAGCAGGTCATAAAGGCATTTGCAGCTGCAAACAAGAGAATTACGTACACGATACTCAGGATAGGAGTACTATACGGCCATGGCTATGAAACAAACTTCATGCACATATTCAAACTGATAAAGGAGAAAAAGATAAGATACATAGGCAACGGCGAGAACCACCTCACGCTTGTAAATGTCGATGATACTATAAGCGCGATGCTTAAAGTCATGGAAACGGAGAAGAGCGCGAACAAGGTATATAACCTTACGGATGGAGTTCCATATACGCAGAGGCAGCTCTTCAAAAAGGCAGCCCAGTTCCTGAGTGCAGAGGAGCCCAGCAAGACAATACATCCGTTTCTTGCAAAGATAGGCGCAAGAACAAGGGGAATCGGGAGCGAGCAGTTCACCTTCCTCATAAGCAACAGGATTGTGAGCATGGAAAAAATAAGAAAGGAGCTTGGCTTCAAACCGGCCGTGAGCATAGACGTAGCAGGGAAGGCGCTCGCAAAGGAGTTCCTCAAGAAATACCGTGCAAAGTGAGATGATAATATGAAAATAGGAAAAGTTGAACTGTATATACATGAAATGCTTGAATCTAAGGGCGCAATGCTCTTCAGCCTGATAGACCCCGTTGACTACAAGAGCGAGGAGCAGGCGATAAAGACAGCAAAGGAGCTTGCGAAGGGAGGGGCAGATATAGTGCTTCTGGGTGGCAGCACAGGAGCTCAAGGAGAGCTGCTTGATGATGTCGCAAAGGGCATAAAGGATGCAATTGACATACCGCTGGTGCTGTTTCCAGGGAACATAGCAACAATAACCAAATATTCTGATGCGATATACTTCATGTCGCTTCTCAATGCAAGGAACCCCTACTGGATAACTCAGGCGCAGATGCTGGCAGCTCCAATAATAAAGAAATTCAACATAGAGCCACTGCCGGTCGGCTACGTGATAGTGCACCCTGGAGGAACCGTTGGCTGGGTCGGGGATGCAAACTTTGTGCCAAGGGAAAAGCCGCGAATAGCAGCGGCGCTTGCAATGTCTGGCGAATTCCTAGGAAACAGGTTCATAATAACAGACACAGGATCAAACCCGAGGCTGCAGGGCTACGGGCCGGTGCCGAAGGAAATGATAAGGGCAGTAAAGTCCGTAATCAGCGTACCGTACATAGTTGCCGGTGGCATAATGACAGGAGAGGAACTGAAAGGCGCATATTCCAGCGGCGGAGATATAGCGCAGATAGGCACAGCATTTGAGGACCCATCCAAGGCATACAAAAGAGTTCTTGTATTTTCAAAGATAGCCAAGGAGGAGGGCCTGAAGAAAAAGAAACTTACGCGATAAGCATGCGCGAATTGTACACGCTTGAGCTAGTTCAACTGATAAAGGAGCTCAGAAGCATTGAGGGATTCTACATAGACCAGTTCTACGAGCTGGAACGCAACAGGTTCAGGTTCAAGCTCAGCAAAAAGGGAGAGAAAGCAAACCTGCAATGCATTCTCCCTTATGCAATAAACAGGACCGAGTTCATAGAGCTTAAGGAGCAGCCGACCGGCTTCTCAATAGCAGTAAGGAAAAGGGTAGGCGGTGCAAGAATAAAGGGCATAGAGCAGCTGAACAACGACAGGATTGTTCTGCTTAAGCTGGAGAAGGCAAACGCAGAAACCAACATGATAATCGAAATGTTCGGAAGGGGGAACATCATCATTGCAGATTCGGAAATGAAAATACAACTGGCATACCAGCCCCATGAATTCAAGGACAGATCGATAAGGCCGAACGAAATCTATAAGCCCCCGAATAATTCGTCAATGAGCATCACAGAGATAAGCCACATTGAAAGTTTGCATGATGAAAATTCAGCAAGCAGGGAGGCGACATTAATCAACTATATGAGCAAGAGAATGGGGATCGGCAAAATGTATCTGAAAGAGGCTGCGGAAAGGGCAGGGATAAGCCCGGAAACGAAGTTGAAGAATGTCGACAGCGATAAGTCCGAGATACTAATTAGGAACATGAAGGAGGTAATCGATGAATGTACAAAAAGCCAGGAAATTTTCATATATTACAAAAATGAATCAATAGTTGATTTCTCGATATGTAAGATAAGCGGATATTCCTCGATGGAGGCAAAGAGAATGGATTCGCTCGAGAACTGTCTTGATTTTGTTTACCATAACATGGAATTTGGGAAGGAGCAGAAGAATGAGGAGGCTGAAAAAATATTGGCAAGCATAGAAAAGCAGAAACTAATCCTTGAAGAAATCGACAATTCGATAAAAGAAAACAGGAATGCTGGCGAATACATAATGAAGCACATGCATGAGCTGAATAGAATAATCGGCGTAGTAAAATCAAGGAAGAACATCGGTGCTGAAGAACTGAGGCATCTTTCAAAGGAGATAGAGATATTAAACATTAGCATGAAAACTAAGAGTATGAAAGTAAGGGACAAAAAAAGTGAGGAATGATGAGGATAGTATTCTTGGGGACTGCGGGTTCTACCCCTACTAAATTGCGAGGTCTTCCCAGCCTGGCAATAGAGCACAACAGCGAAATATTCCTCTTTGACTGCGGGGAAGGCACACAGAGGCAGATGATGCAATTTTCCGTTAATATGTCAAAGGTAAAGGCGATTTTTCTTACACATGTACATGGTGACCATACACTTGGCCTGGCGGGACTTGTGAGGACGCTTGCACTTAACAGGAGAACAAATCCGCTCGACGTATTTGTACCGCACGGAGGAGAGAAGATGGTAAACGAACTAATAAGCCTGGACGGCGCAGTAATGAACTACAAGATACATATCAAGGCAATAAAACAGGGCGAAATTTACAAAGGCAGGGACTTTTCAATAAGTGCATTCAAGGTATTGCATACCACGAGCACGTACGGATTCGTATTTAAGGAGAATGACGGATTGAGGTTTCTAAAGCCAAAGATAAGGAAGTTTGGAATAAAAGGCAAGATGTTTGCAGCATTGATCAAAAAGAAAAGCATAAAGATAGGAAGCAGGACCATAAGACTCAAAGATGTAACAATAGAAAGGCTGGGCAAAAAGATCGTTTATGCAACTGATACAAGGCCCACGAAGGAGACCCAGAAAGCTGCGTTGAACGCAGATGTGCTGATACATGAGTCGACATATGCAGAAACTGAAAATGCTCTTGCAAGAGAGCGCCTGCATTCAACAGCCACAGAGAGTGCAAATCTTGCAAAACGGGCAAAAGTTCAAAGACTAATACTTACACATCCTAGTGCACGATATAAAGATTCAGGAATTCTGCTAAACGAGGCAAAGAAAATATTCAGGAATACGGAAGTTGCCAAAGACGGGATGGTCATAAACCTATGAATAATAGGGGCTCGTAGTCGAATGGTAAGACGTCACGTTGACAACGTGAAGATCCGGAGTTCGATTCTCCGCGGGCCCATTTCTTTATTGGAAAGTCGGCTTGTTCTATAAAGGCTTAATAATTTTAAGATTAGCTATAATTCATGATGTTGTCTAAGAAGAGCCCTTTTGCAATAAGGGTTTGTTCCCAGAAAGGCGGACAGGGAAAAACAGTCATATCTGTGAATTTTGCAATTGCACTGCGCACGCTGGGCTACAAAGTGCTGTTGATAGATGTTGATCCGTTTAGCGGAGGCATAACCAATTATTTAGGACTCCAAGAACCGGAGGTATCATTCACAGACATATTATACAAGGGCTTGGATCCACATGAAGGCATATCTCATTACAAAGATGGCAATATAGACATCATATACGGAAAGGTTAACTTTGAACCGTATAACCCGACATCCGAATTGGTGGACAAAATGGCATTAAGAATGCTGGAATTAGACTATGATTTCATAATTTCAGATTCGGCACCTGGAAATATGGTTTTGCCTGTAGTAAAATACTACAACGAATTCATGGATGTTGTAGAGCCTGTACGCTATAGCGTTCACAGCGAGGCAAGACTAATCGAGCAATACAAAACATTGAAATTGAAATACAGAGTAGTATTGAACTATACAGAGGAGCAAATGGATAGCGAATTAAGCATAGGAGAAGTAGAGGACATGTTATCCGGAAAAATTGACGCAATAATGCCGTACGACAGGAAAGTTGAGGAGGGTGCAAGAAGACACATGCCAGTATATTTATTGGATAGAAATTCTAAGTTCTCTGTTGGAATAAGGGAATTGGCAAAGTTGTACATGTAATTTTATGTTGATGTGATTTTATGGCTGACAAGATAAGATGTGCACACATACTTGTGACAAAGGAGTCTGTTGCAAAGGAGGTGCTTGACAAACTTGCAAAAGGAGAGAGCTTCGGAAAGCTTGCCGAGCAGTATTCGATTGATGGAACAAGGAAACAGGGAGGGGACCTCGGCTACTTTGGGCATGGAATGATGGTCAGGGAATTTGAGAAAGCCGCGTTCGAACTGGAGAAGGGCAAGGTTTCAGGAATAGTCAAAACACAGTTTGGTTACCACATAATAAAGAGGTTGGATTAATCCTTTTTCAAAAAGGCGTGGCCCAGGGTAAGATAAACGAGCTTTGCGGCAAGGTAGTTCGGTGCTGTGAATCCGGGTATTGGTGCCAGCTCAACAAAATCCAACCCTATCACGTTCCTTTTCTTTGCAACGCCTTTTATCAGCTCGTTAAGCTGATTGAATCTAAGTCCGTCAGGCTCTGGCGTACCGGTACTGGGCATTTCGCTTGAGTCAAGCACGTCCAGATCCACGCTAAGATAGATGTTTTTATCAGTATTTTCAAGTATCGAATTTATTATTGCCTTTGAATCCATCTTGTGCATGTCCTTCATGAACAGTATGTCGTTACATTTGCCCTTTGCCGTTGACTCATCGACGCTTCTAATTCCAACGCTGTATGATTTGCATGTTTCTTTCACCCTTGCAACAACGCATGCATGGCAATATTTTGAGCCAAGGTAAGTGTTTCTTGAATCGGAATGCGCATCAAAATGCAGGAATGTGAATTTTTTGCCTGCGGAATGCAGTGCCTTTACGCTACCCAATGAAACTGTGTGCTCGCCCCCAAGCAACAGAGGTATTTTTTTATCCGCAATTATTGGACTTATTTCATTCTCTATTCGCTTT
>JBGOTD010000012.1:0-13418 GCA_041476285.1 Candidatus Micrarchaeaceae archaeon | reverse complement strand
TTAATTAGTTTTATTACGAACTTAAATAAGGTGGGAACCTGGACAGGAATGCCATAATAAGTGAATTGAATGGCGAATACCCGAACGTAAAGAGGTCCGACATCGTGTACAGGCACATGAGAGATCCTGCGCTTCTTAGGTATTACTACAGGGTGAAGATGCTTCCACTTACAAGCAGGCTCGACCTTGTTGGAAGTTCGCCTACAGACCTCTTCATAGGCAGGTTTGGTTATCCTTACGTAAACATAGGCCCTCTTGTACCGTCGGAATTCGGTGACACTGCAATCCTTAGCACCCCTGAACGATGGCACAACATGAGCATAGATGACATAGTGAATATGCGCTCAAAGCTTGTAAGGGGGCTTTACAGGACGAAGGTGCAGAATGTCGAGCACGGGAAGATTGAAGGGTTTGTAAGGGATCTTGCACTTGCTGAAAGACCAGCAGAGGCAGAGCTATCATTTGCAAGCAAGCCATTCGTGAAGCTGACAATGAAAGACGAGGTAGAACCATTTGGTCCCAGTGCGAAGATAAAGAAGTTCGAACTGTATAACATGCGTGCTGACAAGGGTGTGGAAAAACTTTATAGCGACACTGACGCTCCATCAAAGACTGCAATGATCGAACTGTACGAGAAAGGGATTCCTGTATCAAAAATACAGCGCGGCCTTTCAGCAGGCCTGTTTGGATTGGGCAGCAGAAGGAGGTTTGTACCTACAAGATGGAGCATAACTGCGGTAGATGATACTCTTTCGAAAAACAACCTTGAGGAAGTAAAAGGCTATGACAACATAGACGCAATATACGCCTATTACAACAACGCACTTGACAACAGATGGCTGATTTTTCTCATGCCAGGAAACTGGCAGTATGAATCGATAGAGGCATGGTACCCAAAGACCGTATGGAACGAGAATGGGGTTGACATATCAATATACGGGTCATATGAGCAGTATGGCGGAAGAAAGACATATGCAGAAATAGGGGGCTGCTATTATGCAGGCAGGCTTGCAATAACCGAAAAGCTGCAGTTGCTCAAGAAACAGGCAGTTGCTTTGATACTCAGAGAGGTGCACGATGGCTATCTGATGCCTGTTGGCGTCTGGAACGTTAGGGAACATGTTAGGGAAACACTTCAGAAGGAGCCGGAAATACTGCATACAACCAATGACATGTTCAATTGCATAAGCTCAAAACTCGACATAAAAACAAACGACTGGATAAAGAACAGCATTGTACTCAGGGACATACTCCAGCAAAAAAGAATCAGGGACTATTCTGCAAAAGGGAATTCTTAAGAAAATATATAAACTATAAAACCATTATGATATCATGAAAACTTATGTTATCTGCTCTGCACTGATAGTCAACAAGGACAAATTTTTGATAGCTAAAAGAAGCCCTCATAAACGGTTTGCACCAGGACAATGGGAGTTTATATCTGGATTTATCGACAAAGAAAGAAAAACAGTTGAGGAAGTAATGTTGGAAGAACTGAAGGAAGAATTAAATGCCACAGGTAAAATAATAAAATCTGGGGCCCCTTTCATTACAAAAGACAATGATGGAAGATGGGTGGTAGTTCCTTTTGTAATTAAAATAAAATTAAAAGGAGTTAGAATAAATGACAACGACCATACTGAAATAAAATGGATTAAAAAGCATGAACTCGGTAAATATAAAAATCTTAGTTGGTTTGTAAAAGGGTTTAAGGAATCTGAAATGTTTTGATTTTAATCTAATCTATTTTATATTTGCCACAATTCCGTCTATAATTCCGTTGACGCCTATTCCTCCTGTAGACCTTACTACAAGCCTGTGGCTTAGAACCGGCTTTGCAAGGAACTTTATGTCATCCATGCTGACCTCTGTCCTTCCTTCTATCATCGCCTTTGCCTTTGAGCATTTCATGAATGCTATCTCAGCCCTTGGACTACCGCCCATGACCACGTGGATATCAGTTCTTGTCGTCTCAACGAGCCTTGTTATGAACTCGATATTGTCCTCGGA
Source organism: Candidatus Micrarchaeaceae archaeon (assembly GCA_041476285.1). Taxonomy (GTDB): domain Archaea; phylum Micrarchaeota; class Micrarchaeia; order Micrarchaeales; family Micrarchaeaceae; genus UBA12276. Next base: position 11,408 of record JBGOTD010000012.1, on the reverse strand, counting down.
TATCTTTATGTTCTCCACATCCTTCTGCATCTGAAGAATGTCAGTTGTGCTTATTACCTTCTCAGTCTTTATCTCAGCCTCGTGCTCTTTTAGCTTCAGCATCTCTATCTCCTCCTCGTTCGATGGGTAGCTTACTGCTATTCTCATCATGAAACGGTCTGACAGGACCTTTGGAAGAGGAGTAGTGCCCTCTATGTTCAACGGGTTCTGCGTTGCAAAGGCAACAAAAGGCTTGATAAGATGCTGCGTTGGTGCTCCGGGTATTGTCACCTGCCTTTCCTCCAGCGCTTCCAGAAACCCAGCCATTGTCTTTGCAGGGGTTCTGTTAAGCTCGTCTATTAGCAATATGTTTGTGAATATAGGCCCGTTCTTTATCTTTACAGTGTGGTCGCTATCATCGATGTACGTATAGCCTATTATGTCCCTCATGTCAAGGTCCGGCGTTCCCTGTATCCTTTCGAACTGCGCGTTTATGGCGTCTGCGAGCGCCTTTGTCATCTGGGTCTTTGCAACTCCCGGAACGCCCTCAAGAAGGCAGTGGCCGTTCGCCACAAGCGCTATGAACATGAGCTCTATTATGTCCTCTTTCCCTGCTATGTGCTTCTTTACTTCCTTAAGCACCAACCCATAACCGCTTTTCGCATCCATCCCACTACCTATGCCTTTATATCTAATCTGTTTTAATATATAAGCATTAAATATTTAACAGTTGCATAAATATAAGGGTTCAGCAGTGATCTGATGGAGGTAAAGGAAACTAAAATGGTATCAATAGACGAAGTAATACAGGTACTGGAAGAGGGCAAGGCGGCTGATCTTACATATGAGCAGCAGCTAGCACTGCAGCATGCCAAGAAGTTCTCAGCGACAAAGGCAAAGAGCGACAAGGTAAAGAAGGAGCTTGAAAGCACTGGCCTGCTAACTGATAGAAGCGTAATAAAGATACTCGAGATAATGCCAAAGAACAACATGACCCTGAGGCAGATACTCGCACAGGAGAGGAAGACCTTTTCGGATGAGGAGGTCACCAAGTTGCTTGAGATAACAAAGGAAAAGTGATAGTGTTTTGATGCAATATTTGCATGGATTGAGAATATGGAAGTGGAGGAGAAGAGAGAGGAATACGCCTATGTGCTTGACTTCATGGTCAGCGGCAAGTCTTTCTCTAACAGGTCGGAGCCACTCACCCAGTTGATAGGAGAGGAGAAATTCACTATTCTTGAGGCTACAATAAAGCCTGGCGCAAGCCTGGTCCTCGAGGAGCGCGTTTACATAGGAAGGGAGGAGCGCGACAAGATTCTACTTATAAAGTCGAGGGTGGGGTTCGACGAGCTGACTCAAACATCAAAAAACGAGCTCCCAAACGTAGTGATGAGGATCGTGAGGTCCAATGAGAAAAGGTTCGTTGATGTGTTCAACAACGCAGGGCCGTTGAACATAAGGCAGCATGCGCTTGAGCTTCTTCCAGGAATAGGTAAAAAGCACCTTGAAGCGATAATAAAGGCAAGGAACGAGAAGAAATTCGAGAGCTTCAAGGACATAATGGAACGTGTACAGCTTCTGCAGGACCCTGCAAAACTAATTACGGACAGGATAATAGGCGAGCTGCAGGGAGTTGAGAGATTCTACATGTTCACGAAACCGTACAGGAAAAGAGAGGGATTCAGATAATTCTAATTACATCTTCCTAAGATGCAGTACAGGAATAACAAGCCTTTTTGTTGACTTGAAGACCTTTAATTCAACCACATAGCCGTTGCCGCGCCTTTCTACAACCTTTCCTATCTTGCCGCGGTATCTTGGATGCGGTATGTTCTTGAAGTTGCCCTTTGGTATTATTGCAACCATGTCGCCAATGCTGAAGCTCTTTATTGATTCGCTGACGCTAAGGGTTGAAGGCTTATGATGCCTTGCCAGATGTCTTGTCCTGCCGGAGAATAAACCCTGCGATCTTTTCGTCATGTAATCATTCGACAAATAGTAGTAGAATATAGCTATATAAACCTATTTAAATGTGTATGTGGAAGTATTATCACAAACATAAAAAGTGCGTCATATGACAAAACATTCTAATGCTCAGATTTATCCACCACATAAAAGGGTTGTACTAAAGCCCACCTATAAGGTCCAGAATATAGTAACAAAGGCGGAACTCAACGTTGACCTTGACCTTTACGGGCTCGCAAAGCTGTCCCACGATGTGGACTACGAACCGGAACAATTCCCTGGTGCGATATTCAAGGTTCACGATCCAAAGGCGGCGCTATTGCTTTTCAAGAACGGAAAGATAATATGCACAGGTGCAAAGACAACCGCTGATGTAAAAAGGGCGATAGACAAGGCGGTCGAGCTTGTCAACAGGTACATAAAAAGCAAGCACAGAAGAAGATGATTTTACCTGATTCTGTCAAGCCATTTGAGTATTAAATTAGCAGTTTTGTTCTCTTTATCCGTAAATCCGTGGTCTGCACCCTTTATTATAGAATGGTCAAATCTTGTTGAACCTGAGTCCCTCTTCAGTATTTCCATATGCTCATTTACCGGCCTTGTTGCAGACTCATCTTTACTGCCAAATATTACTAGTACTGGCCGCCGTACATTGTTGAATTCCACAAGCTTTGGAAGTTCGTAATTGAATATTCTGCTCTCCACAAATCTTTGGTCCGAAATGCTGAGGAACCTACCAGCTCCAAAAATTCTTTTTAGATATTTTTTGGGCATTGTCGCATACTTATCCTTTTTATAAAGAGTATTGGCATCCTTCACCGCTTGGTTGAACTTTCTGCCTAGTGCCCTTTTTTCTATATTATAGTCGTCTGCGGGTCCAAGAAGGACAAGCGCCTTAACTCTTCTGTCTTTCTTTTTGTATTGATAGTAAGTTATTTTTTGGCAGCCTGTGCTGTGGCCTTCTAGATATATTTTTTTCATACCCATGCCATTAAGGAATCTTATTGCACCTGAAATGTCATATATGCATTCTTCAAATTTTTCGAAGCCTCCGCCTCCAGAAAACCAAGTCAACTTTTTACCTGTTTTCCTTCTAATACCCAATGATGTATAGCTACCTCTTAGTTCTATTGATAAAAAATTAAATCCGTTTCCTGCAAGTTTTTTTGCAAGCACTTTTGCTAAATGGCTTCTATAGAATGTTCCTTCCAGGCCATGTATATGTATGACTGCTTTGCTGCTCTTTGTCCTTGCCCTTACCAGAAATCCGTTCAGTATCAGACCGTCTTTAGTTTTAAATGATATCAGTTCTCCTTTTATTTGATCATTCATCGAATGCACTTTACAAAATCATTTTTTCTTCTTACTTGGGATCTTTATCTGCCTGATTGTCGGATAAGCTACAAGTCTTCTCTTGGACAGTTTATCCAATATCGCTATGCTTCCAGGATTGTGCTGCCTTGCAGAATCGGATATATTGGTAAGCGTCAAGCGGTGTATAATGCTTAGGTCTATTTTGGCGAATTTGAACCAATTTTCTATTGCGGCGTCATTGGTGGATCTAACAACACTTGATTCTGTTATGGGGAATTGCCTCCCATCAACATTGATTAAGATTGTTTCATTTCTGAATGGTCCTTGCGTTTCTATTGATCCAAATTTCCTTACCAGTTTGCCCTTTCTTACAAGCCTGAATACCTGGTTTATTGTCTGCTCCCTGCCTTTAGTTCGGTCGCCTATGTCTACAGTTTGCTGCTCGTAGAGTCTTAACAAATCTCTTATCTTTTCCAGGTTATCCGTCTTCAATTGCGTTTTATTTTTTGCTTTGGCCATTTGATCACTCGTATATAATTGAGAATAAAATATTAAATAGCGATGTTTTCCTGTAAAACCAACAACCAGAAAGATTTAAATACCTTTAAGGCTAAAAAAGTTAGACGCGTTTTTATGCGTATTTTGTAAAACCCTATTCTCATCCACCCAGGCGTATGCATTTATGCATACGCCTCGATTTCTTCTTAATTTATTTTTGTGCGAATACGAGGTATGCTGTGTGCCAGACACCTTTTGTCGATGGCCTTACGCCCTCTTCTCTTACGAGCATGTCTCGCACTATGACTTCGATCGTTTGAAGATTTCTGAACTTGTATTTGTTTAGGGTAGAGACAAACTTCTTTACCTGCTCCATGTGTGGTAAATATCCACAGATATATCCGTTCTGCTTTAGCGCCTTGGATGCATTCTTTACTGCCTTGTGGGAATTTGGCATATCAAGAGTTACCAAATCCAGCTCCTTTTCACTAATGCTTTTTGTAACATCCTTCTTCTTTATCGTGAGATTCTCCAATCCTTCGTTGATTTTGTTTCTTTCAGCAATTTTTATGAAGTCGTCCCTTATGTCATATGTTGTTACCTGCCTGCAAATCCTTGCCAACGATACGGCAAGCCATCCGCTTCCTGTTCCGGCATCAAGGCAAACGCTATTTTTGTTTACGCCAGTATATGCTATTATCATCCCGATATCCTTTGGGAGTATTACCTGTGGTCCACGCTTAAGTCGTTTATATGATTCTGGAAGGAACATTATATCTCCTCTGTATCTTTCTTCTTTTTTGTCTTCCTTGCTCTTTTTGGTTTTGCCTTTTTAGTTGGCTTTCTTTTTTTCTTTGCTACCTTGATTGACTTTGGCACTTCCTGTGCTTTCACAACAGCCGGTTCAATTTTTGGTGCGGCCAATTTTGCATTCTCCTTTTGCATTTTTGCCTCTCTTTTTTCCTTCCATTTCTGCTTTGTTATGCATTCCGGATCAAGATCCATCTCAAATACGCCCTTTGCCCTCCTTATGACTTTTATTATCGGCGTATGGCAATGCTCGCACACCTTTCCTGTTGCAACTATCTTTGCGTTCTGCGGTATAGAATAGGTATTAGTGCATTTTGGATAGTTGGCGCATGCAACGAATTGTTTTCCTATCTTTGATCTCTTTATTATGAGATCGCCGCCGTCCTTGATGCATTTTCCTAAAGGTATCTCTGTTTCAACCAACCCCTCCTGCATTGCCTTTGCTATCTTTTCCTTGTTATCATCAAACAGTTTTAGAGCCTGAAGCAACATATCCTTTCCTTCCTTGACAACTTCGTCAGGTTTTTTCTTACCGGCAGATATGCGTTCCATGTCCTCTTCTAGCTGCCTTGTAGTTTCCTCGTTTACTATCATGTTCGAGTTTTCTTCAAGAGCCTTGTAAACGCTAAGGCCAAAACTTGTCACTTTTATTGCCGCACCCTCGATGTAGCCTCTTCTAAACAGCGTATCTATGATTGCGGCCCTTGTAGCCTTTGTACCAAGCATTCGCTTTTCCAGTTCAGCTATAAGGCCTGCCTTTCCAAACCGCCTAGGTGGTTGCGTCTGAAGTTCGTGCATGTATGCCTTTGTGGCTTCGGCGTGAGCTCCTTTGACGAATTCCGGCAATGGCTTGTCTTTTATCGTAGTGTATTCGTAGAATTCAAACCATCCCCTTTCTATTATCCTTACGCCATTTGCAACGTACTTTTCATCTCCTATCTTCACAGTCACCTTTACCCTTGCGACCTTCGCATATGGCGCAAAGCATGCCAGGAATCTTTTTACTATCAGGTCGTAAAGCTTTGTTTCGGTGTCGTTCAGCTCTTTTGGCATTACCCCTGTTGGGTAGATTGCAGGATGAGCCTCATCCACCTTGATTCCCTCGTTCGGCCTGAATCTTCTTTCGGCTATAAGCCTTTTTGCAAGTTCCGAGTATTTTGGATTCTTTGCAATTTCACCCATTATCTTAGGAAGTCCCAAAGTTGGCGGGAGTTTTTGGGATGAGGTTCTGGGATATGATATGTATGCGCGTTCGTAAAGTATCTGTGCAGTTGCAAGCGTTGCAGAAGGATCAAGCCGGAGTGTCCTGCTCGCCTCAAGCTGCAATGCAGTAAGATCAAATGGAGGATAAGGCCTTACCATCTGCTCAGTGGATTCAACATCATCAACAATAGCGCCTTTCAGGTTTGCATTGGTATGCTCAAGAACCTTCTTCGCCTCGTTCCCATCAAATATGTCCCCTTTTGCATTTGCGAACTCTATCTCTTTTATCAATGCAAGCACATTCCAGTAAGGCTTGGGAATGAACTTCGATATTTCGATCTCTCGCTTTGCAAGCAATGCCAGCGAGGGGCCTTGGACCCTTCCTATGCTCAATGAGCGCATGTATCTTGTCCCAACAAGGGCGCTTGTAAGCGCCCTGCTAAGGTTTATGCCCCAAAGCCAGTCCAGCATGTGTCTTACCTCGCCCGCATAGAAATTGTTAAGGTCAAGCTGCATTAGGTTTTCATACGCGTTTTTCAGGTCTGGTATGGTCGTGGTGGAGAACTTCATCCTTTTTGCCTTGCTTTCCGCATTGTTCCCTATGAATTTTATTATGTTTGTCCCTATTACCGTGCCCTCTATGTCAAAGTCGCAAGCATTTATGTAGCTGTCGCACTTCTGAGCAAGCATCTTGAAAACATCAAGGTACTTCTTTGTGTAGTAGGCATTTTTGTCAACCTCGTAGGAGGCAGCCCATTCTATGTCCAGGACAGGATAGCCGCGCTTGATGCCCTTCTGCCTTATTGTGAATACATGACCCACTGCGGCAGCAATGAATGTCTTTCCGGAAGGGCCGTCTATTTCATAGTAGCTGACCCCGTTCAGGTTTATCCTTTTTTGGGTGTTGTTTCCAAGAGCTATGGCTATTCTCAGTGCTACGCTTGGTTTTTCTGCTATGATCAGTGTATTCATAAACAACCCGGATATGTTAGCGCTTTCTGCCTTTTAATCTCTTCCTCACTGCCGGCTTTGCGGTTTCGGACCCTGTATTTGATATCAACCAGGCATTGTAGAAGCCGAAAATTATTGCTATTGCAACTGCGACATAGAACAATAAAGAGCCACCAGAACTTATAAATATGGCTATAGCCAATATAGCAAGTATTATAGTTATCAACGATGTGACAAACTCCTTGGCGAGCTTTTTCAATGAACCACCAGTGTTACAATGAATATTTATCTCGTTATATTTTTAACACTTATTGCGGCGCTTTTCACCTCGTATTCCCAACTGCTGTTCAAAAAGGGCCTGAAAAAGAGGCTTAACACAGTAACAGAAATCATAGGCACCCTCAAGAACAGGCTGATAATAATCGGGCTTGCAGGGTATGTGGTAAGCTTCACCCTTTATCTCATAGCACTGTCCGGATCTCAATTGTCCATTGTATTCCCGATATTCGCCAGCTCCTTCATATTTGTTACCTTAATATCCTCAAAAATGCTGAACGAACGCATAACAGTCATAAGGGTATTGGGGATATTGCTGATATTCTTAGGCATAGTTGTGATCGCAGCCACTGTTTAGGGTGTTTTAGTGAAAGATAGCAAATTATCATCCATATTGCTCATTGTCGTATCAACAGTACTGGGAGGCATAGGCCAATTCCTATTCAAGTACGCCTTTTTGGATGCAAGCCTTATATTGACGCTCCTTGCGGGGCTTGGCGCATATGCGATATCCACAGCAATATACTTCTACGTGCTTAGCAGGGTGAACCTCAGTTGGGCATACGGGCTTGGAGGAATCGCATACATAGTTGCAGTAATATTGGCCGCGACCGTATTGACAGAGCATGTATCTGTTTTCAGATGGGCAGGTGTTATCGTGATAGCAGTAGGGGTCGTATTCGTGAGTCTTAGCTAGTATTTTCAGCATTTGCATAAAAAAATAACACCGTGCAAAAGATTAATATATGATAATCCTACAACTATAAACAGTGGTAAAATGGACTCTAAAGTCAAAGACTTACGGCAAGAGTTGCTAAAATTAAGCCCTCTTGAAAAGGCATCAATGCTGCGCGGTGCGATAGATCCCAAGTATTTCAATCATGTTGTCAGACCTGCATTATATAAAAGATGCGATAATGACCCGGAAAAAGTTCATGAATTTGTATTGGAAGCCCTTCATTCTCAGGGATGGGCGACAAAGCTCATATCTCCGTTTTTCTGGAGTTCGAAAGACCTTCTAATAAAGGTAAATGGAATTGACGTTGTGCCTTTCGGCACTGCTGCAGGGATGGATAAAAACGGAGACGCCCTTATGGCTTTCAGCCAGATATTCGGATTCCAGGAACCTGGAACCGTTGTGCTTTGCCAAAGGGATGGAAACAAAAAGCCAAGAGTTGCGGTAGATGAAAAGAATCTTGACATTTATAATGCACAGGGATTTCCAAGCAAGGGCCTCAACTATTTCTTTTCCAACATAACCGATTATAGAGCATCAGGCGGCACAGCAATAGTATATGCGAGTATATGCGGCCTGCCATTATCTGAAAAAGAAGCTGTGCAAAGAGCCTCTGATGAGATGGAAGTTCTGATTAGAAAGCTGAATCCTTACGTAAATGGGTTTGTTTGGAATCCGTTTTCCCCAAATACAGATGCATTGAAACTTCTCAGGACTCCTTCAGTATTCTATGAAACGGCAAGACAGATGGAGTCTTTGGCGCCAGATAAACTTAGACTGGTCAAAATCGGGCCTTATGAGCCTAGCGAAAAGGATGATGTATTCAAATTGATCAGAAGCTTCATCAATGGCGGAGGAGACGGCGTTGTTACAACAAATACAAAGATGTTCCCAAAGGATGCCCTGCCAGAAAGTGTCAATGCCAATTGGGGCTATCCAAGCGCAGGAAGAAGCGGAAAATTCCTGCAAAGTTACAGGACCAGAAGCATAAAGGACGTCAGGAAAGAGTTTCCGAATTCAGTCATAGTTGCAACTGGAGGGATATACACAGCAAATGACGCATTGGACAGCTTCGTACACGGCGCGAACATGCTGGAGGGCTTAACACCCTATACATATTTTGGTACCGGCCTTGTGAGGGAAATGATGCATGGCGTCTCAAGGAAGCTCAAAAAATCAGGATTGAATCTCCGGGACCTGCAAGACGTGGTTAAGGATTTGATAAAGAGGTATGGTGACCTTCCAGAAAAAGAAGTCGGCGCCTTACTTAATCTCTAGCATCTTTACTTCCACTTTATTCAATGGAGTAATGTGCTTGAGCTTTGAGGCAATCTCTGCCTGGAACCTGCCCTCTATTACTGCTTTTATTACAGCGTTAGAGTCGTTTTCCTTGAAGAAGTCAGTAACAAGCTGGCCGGTTTCCTTTCTGATCCCGACTATCCTGCTATGAGTGGTCCTCGCCTTTGTTATTACAAGTATTTTTACGACCATCGCTATGCCGTCCTTTGTATGTACCGGAAGAACAGAGCTTGCAACGCTCCTGTATCTCCTTACAAGAGACCTTATGTAGCTGTATAATTGCGATATCGAAACCAGTTTCGTGTGTGCGGAGTTGCCGTTCACATCAGTAATCTTGAGAACTACGCTTGTGTATGCGTTTGATGGATTCTTAGTGAGGAAGTCAAGCCCTACGACTATGTTCCTCCCTATTACCGCCTTGTCCTCGTTTCCAGGCATCTCGCCTACAAGCGCATCGTTGAATACCTTCGGCGCGTATACGGAATACCATTTCTTGAGCTTCCAGTTGTCTACGCTTTTCTTCTGTATTGCCATTTTATCACGCCGTTCTCTTTATGAGCAGTTCCGCCTGCTTTGAATCATATCTCCATCCTTGTGGGAGGACGCCCTTCCTTATGTAGTACTTAGTGAGCCTCCATATTTTAGATTCTATTCTCCTGAGCCTCAGTGCATTGCTGCGATCCTGCTTGTTCTTTGAAAGATGAGCATTAGTGTTTACCGCTTTCTTCATGAGATCCATCAAATCGGCAGGCATTGAGCCCACCAGCCCCTTTTCACGCATTATTGTTACAAGGCGCTTTCCCATGTAGTGCTTTATGTAAGGCACGCCATGTTCTGTCTTGAGCTTTTCCCCTATCATCGCTGGTTCCATGCCCTTCTTTGCGTAATTGTTTATTATTTCCTCTATCTTTGACTTGTCAAAGTCCTTTGGGGCCCCTATCTCCTCTGGCAAGGGCTTCCTTGACTTCGACTTTCCGTGCCTCTTAGAATGCATTCTAGCCATTGAAAAACACAAGGATTATATCTTTACATCAACCGAATAACTTCCTTTTGATATTTCTACCTTCTTAGCTTTGCATATCTGCATAAGCTCCTCCTTTGAGGACAAGGTTGCTTTATAATATTCTTCAGGAACATTTATATTAATAGATGTTATTTCGAAGTTGAGCGCCTTCTTTTCGCTCGCTTTTGCCTTCCTGACGTCGCTTATTATCGCATTTATGAAAGCGCCCGCATTCTCATAATCAATTTCGACCAGTGCGCTCTTGAATACAAGCCCGTTTATCACGTAATCGCTCGGCTTTGGCTTGTCAGCAAATCCGGGGAACTTCTTCTCAAATATGCTGCCCTTTTCGAACATTGAATTTATCTCCTCGCAGACAAAAGGAATGACTGGTGCAAATACTCTCAATGATGTTTCAAGCGTGTGCCTGAGCGTGAAAAGCGCCGCATTTTTGCTGTTCGTCATCTTTTCATCCTTGGAATACACCCTGTGCTTGACGTTTTCTATGTAGTAATCAGCAAACTCATGCCAGTAGAAGTTTATTGCCTTGCTCATCGCGGCATAAAGCGTGAATTCGTCGTATGCCTCAGTAACCTCCTTCACTGTCTGGTTGAGCCTGTTGAGTATCCATATGTCGAATATGTTAAGGTATTTGTGCGGTTCCTCTTTTGGAACCTTGCCGTTTTCAATCGCGCCCTTAACGAAATTTGCAGAATTGTACAGCTTATTTATGAAGCTTTTTGCATAATCCATCTCGGCATATGAGAAAGCCTTGTCCTTTCCTATGCCGCCGCTCAGCGCAACCCACAGCCTTACAGTATCAACCGAATATTTCGGGATTAGATTCTCGATGTATATCCCGTTGCCGAATCTCTTGTGCATTTCCTTTCCATCTATCCCGAGTATCATTCCGTGCACTATCATGTCCTCAAACGGCTTGTTTCCTCCGACCATGTAGCTCCTGAATATCGTGTAGAACGCCCACGTCCTTATTATGTCGGTTCCCTGTATTCGGACGGAGTTTGGATAAGCCTTCTTCATCAGCTCCTTGTTGTCCGGCCATCCGGCAATTATCAATGGCGTAATTGATGAATCTATCCAATTGTCTATTGTTTCTATCGTGCCTGTGATTTTGCCCCCGCATTCGGGGCACTTTTCGGTTTTGGGCTTGATTTTGTTCGTGTCTACTGGAAGATCCTTTGGATCAGGAGCAAGTATGAAGTCGCATTTCTTACAGGTCCAAAACGGCATCGGTGTTCCAAAAATCCTGTTCCTGGTTATGTTCCAGTCCCATTCTATGAAGTTCGCCCAATCGTACAATCTCTGCCTTGTAAAATCAGGATGCCATTTTATCTCGTTTGCGATCTGTTT
>JBGOTD010000011.1:0-13571 GCA_041476285.1 Candidatus Micrarchaeaceae archaeon | reverse complement strand
TCCTATTTTCGAAAAATGATCAGGCAGATGAGTACATAAGAGTAAGGACCGATGGGAAAGCGAGCACCCTAACATACAAGTATAGGAAAGGGAAAGGACTAAGGAATACGCAGGAAATCGAGACAAAAGTTGAAAGCTTTGACAAAGCCGTAAAAATCCTTTCCAATGTTACGAAGAAAAAGTATTACCAGGAGAATACACGGGAAATTTATGATTACAAGGACGTAGAGATAACAATAAACAAATGGCCAAGCATACCTGCATATATTGAAGTGGAGGGCCCCAGCGAAAAGAAAATATACGATTGCATAAAAGAGCTTGAGATAAAAGGCAGAATAATCGGAAATGTTTCAACAGTAAAACTGTACGGGCTTTATGGGAAGAACCTGCACTCACTAAAAAATCTGAAATTTTAATTCACAAAATATACAAAAATAAAAAATCATTTTTATGAAAAAAGCAAAGGTATATATTCTTGAACTGAGCGGTAGTAGTACATTTTATCACTTGGTGGTAGGCTGAGCCACAGTTTTCTATCACTGTGGCATACTACCATCTAATACTTTTATAATATAACAAAAAGTAGAGGTTATGAGAAGCGCTGACAAAAGCACAATACTGAGGATAGGAATAGTCCTTTTTGTGCTATATCTAATACTAATAAAGATAAATCCCGTAATATCGATACTGCTGCTTGCGTTTGCATTCATAATGGACGGTGTTGACGGCTTTCTTGCACTAAGAGAGGCAAGCAAACGCAAGATAACACTATCAGCGTACATAGACTATTCTTTAGGAAACAAAAAATATGCAAAAAGCATTAAAAAACTCAAGGAAGGGATAGGAAAAACCACAAAATACGGTCCAAGATTCGATGTTGCAGCGGACAGGATAGCAGAATACTCTTTCTGGGCGCTTTTCACAGTAGTCGGAATAATTCCCCTCTTCGTACTTATCATTGTAATAATAAGGCACTCGATAGCAGACGCATTTATCGGACTGAAGGGAACCTCATCAAAGATGAAAACAGGGCTTGCAAGGGCACTGTACGCCTCCAACACCTCCAGAAGCTCAATAAACGTATTGAAATTCGTTACGTTCTCGTACCTGATACTTGTATATGTATCGCATTATCCTGTCGTCCCTGCATATGTTCTGGTATTTGCACTTGTTTTGTTTATAGTCGCAAGAGGCGCGGCAGAAATATATGAATCGATTAATGATAAATAATAAAAAGAAGATGACGTTACGCAGTTACCGATTCTTCTTAGCGAATGGGGATACAATAAGTCAATATTTATAATCTTATCCTTTCTATATGTTAAACTAGTGGGGTTAAAATGCAGTTCTATTATTATAGTCTAATAGCCGGAATAGTTTCCTTACTTTTTGCGATATGCTCTGCAATGATGGTTCTAAAGAAGCCAGAGGGAACGCCAAAAATGAAGGAAATCGCAAAGGCGATAAAGGAAGGTGCAAGCGCCTATCTTAACAGGCAGCTTCAGGTAATAGCAGTATTTACAATAATACTTGGAGTTCTGCTCGGCATATTTTTGCCTTCAGGACTGCAGATAGTAATAGCATTTGTGACTGGCGCAGTCACATCTTATCTTACCGCATATCTCGGAATGAATATAGCGGCAAGGGCAAACATAAGAACAGCCAAGAGTGCTGAAAAAGGCGTAAAAGAGGCATTTTGGACTGCAATACTTGGCGGTTCGGTTACGGGATTTGCGGCAATAGGATTCGCACTTATAGGAATTAGCATACTTCTGATATATCTCACAATATCAAATGTTGCAATATTGATCGGGTTCGGTTTTGGAGCATCAGTGATATCTCTTTTTGCAAGAGTCGGAGGCGGAATATACACAAAAGCAGCTGACGTAGGAGCCGATCTTGTTGGCAAGACGGAACTAAACCTTCCAGAAGATGACCCAAGAAACCCTGCAGTAATAGCTGACAATGTCGGAGACATGGTTGGCGACTGTGCGGGAATGGCCGCGGACGTATTTGAAAGCTACGCGGTTACACTTGTCGCTGCGCTTTTGATTGCAAGTGCATATCAAGTAACTGCAGCATTTTCCTATCCGTTGTTTATAGCAATCATAGGATTTTTGGGAAGCCTTGTAAGCATCCCGGTAATGAAAATGTACGGGAAGAAACCAAACAGGGCACTGTACATGGGAATGGGTGCCGCTGTAGCTGTATCTGCAGTGCTTGATTTCATACTTAGCAGCGTTATGAATTTAGGATTGTATCTATTCATACCGGTACTTTCTGGTTTAATCCTTGCCATTTTGCTTTTCTGGGTTGCAGACTATTATACCGGAAGCAAAAGCAAATCTGTACTTAAAATAGCGAACGCTTCGAAAAGCGGTGCAGGAACAAACGTAATAACTGGACTTGCAGTAGGGCTCAGAAGCACATGGCTGCCAGTCCTATTCATAGTTGTAGCAATACTCGTCAGCTTTTATTCCGCGGGCGTATACGGCATAGGAATAGCGGCTGTTGGTATGCTTTCTCTTGCCGCTGCCATACTTACTATAGACTCATTCGGTCCGATAACTGACAATGCCGGAGGCATAGCAGAAATGGCATCGCTTCCAGGTAAAGTAAGGAAGGTAACAGATCAACTTGACGCATTGGGCAACACCACCAAGGCAACAACAAAAGCATACGCAATAGGCGGCGCAGCTCTTTCTGCAACTGCATTGTTCGTAGCTTTCGCACAGGCAGTCCACCTTACTTCAATAGACGCACTTGACCCTAGGGTCACTGTAGGAATATTCATAGGGGCATTGATACCGTTTGTGTTTTCCTCATTCCTTATGGAATCTGTCGGATACGCTGCAAACCTCATGGTTGAAGAGGTAAGAAGGCAGGTAAAAACCATAAAAGGCCTGCTTCAAGGAAAGGCAAAACCAGACTATGCAAAGGCTGTCGATATAGCAACAATCAACGCGTTAAAGTCTCTTGCCATTCCTGAACTCATAGCAATAGTCACTCCAATAGCAGTAGGGCTTGTACTTGGAAAGGCCGCACTTGGTGGCCTGCTTGTCGGAATGATACCTGCAAGTCTGATGCTTGCTCTGTTCATGGCGAACAGCGGCGCAGCTATGGACAACGCAAAGAAATACATAGAATCAGGAAAGTTGGGCGGCAAAGGAAGCGATGCCCATAAGGCAGCGGTAGTCGGCGATACGCTTGGCGACCCACTGAAAGACACAGCAGGGCCAGCGCTCAACTCGATGATAAAAGTAGTGAGTACAATATCGATACTTCTGGCACCGATTTTCATAGCATACGTACTGCTGCCATAAATAGATTATTCAATTCGCAGCAATGGGGTTCTTGAGCCGTTCTGTTGTTCTACCCACGAAGTTGCACCTGTGCCCTTGACGTCCTCTCTTTTGAACAGTCTTTTGCTTCCCCTGTAGTTTATGGTGATCTCATCAAGCGGAGTGTACTTTAGGACTGTGACTACCTCTTCTTGATTTGCGGCATAATATGTGCCTCTTCCGTTCTGACCTGCATCTTTTGTTCCCGTTTTCATTTTATCACATTTAAAGTACTATTTCTAGATTGTGTGCAATAAGATATATATTTATTCTGTATAAGTCGCTGGAGGCTATCTATTCAAGGTTCTCAATCTCTATATCCTCCATCTTCTGCATCCTTCTTTTTATCCCGTCCTCAGTATACTCTGGGAAATCGACGCCGCTTACCACTATCATCACTTTAAGTGCATCCTTCTGCATGTCGTTGTCTATTCTTGCTCCCCATTTCAGCATCGCCTCGCTGCTTATTCTTCCTGCGATATCCTGGAATACTGTCTCTGCCTCTCTTAATGTGAGACTTTCTCCTCCGACAATGTTTACTAACGCCTTCTTTGCGGTTCCAAGATCTGCATCAAGCATCGGGCTTTTTATCGCATTCTCAAGCGCAACAACCGCCCTGCTGGTCCCGCCGTTTGTTGACATTCCCTCGCCGCTTCCTATTACTGCATATCCGGAATCCTTGAGCACGGATCTGAGGTCTGCAAAGTCTATGTTTACCATTCCCGGTTTTGTTACCATTTCCACTATGCCCTTTGTTGCTCCGGCAAGAACCTCGTCAGAAACCCTGAATGCCATATTCAATGGAAGATCAGGAGCTACCGAAAGCAGCTTATCATTGTGTATGATTATTGTGGTATCTGTTACCCTTCTAAGTTTGGAAAGGCCCTCAAGAGCGTTGCGCATTCTTATCTTACCCTCGCTTGAGAATGGAAGTGTTACAATTGCAACAGTGAGTGCGCCCGCGTCCTTTGCTATTTGTGCAATCGTGCTTATCGATCCTGTTCCTGTGCCTCCTCCAAGCCCGCATGTTACAAAACAAAGATTTGCATCGCTGAAAAGGTGCCTTATCTCCTCTTTGCTTTCGATTGCCGCCCCTTCCCCTATTCTTATGTCGCTACCGGCGCCGAGTCCCCTTGTCATCTTTTTGCCAAGAAGCAGCTTTCGCTCCGCCTTAGTTTTTACAAGATGTGCCGCATCGGTGTTCATCGCAACTAAAGTCGCGCCCTGCACCCCTATGTTGTACAGCCTGTTTATCGTATTGCTTCCGCTTCCGCCAGTTCCAACGACAAATATCTTTGGTTTTGCGCTTTCTATAAACCGCAGTATCTCCTCGTCATCAGGGCTCAACGCTTCCATTAAATCACTAAATCGTCTATAGTTTAATGGCACACAAAAGATAAAAAGCTATACGGTAAAATACTAATTAGTATCGTAAAAACGAGCTATTGCTAGCGGTGGTAAGATTACAGATAAAAAAGACCAGTTATTGAAAAAAGGGATAAAGGACATCAAGCTTAAGAAAGGAATGCGCACCTCCGAACTCATAGACTCCATGCGAAACATGGGCGGTTTCTCAGCACAGCACATGGTCAAGGGAATCGACATACTGAAAGACATGAAATCGGACAAGGAATCGTTCAATTTCCTATCTTTTCCTGCAGACATAGTGTCTACCGGGCTTAGAGGGGTTCTTGCAAGCGCGGTAAAGTATTTTGATGCAATAATAACCACTGGCGGAACGCTTGACCACGACATAGCAAGGGCTTTCGGCGGCAAGTACTCGATGGGCGAATTCCATGCCAATGATATCGAACTGCACAAGATGGGGATATACAGGCTCGGTAACATCTTCATTGAAAACAAGGAATATGGGCTCAAGCTTGAGGAGAGCTTCAACAAGCTAATGAACGAGATATACAAGTCAAACAAGCCCAAGACGGAATACTCTGCATCCGAGCTTATAAGGGAATTCGGCAAAAGGATGACGGACAATGGCTCAATAATAAGACAGGCCTACCTCCACAATGTTCCAATATTCAATCCCGGGATTCTTGACGGTGCATTCGGCACAGCATTGAGCATATTCTCACAAACACACGATTTTAAGCTGAATCTCATAAAGGATGAGCTTGAGCTGAGCAACATATCATTTGACAATAAGGTAACCGGAGCGCTAATGATAGGCGGAGGAATAAGCAAGCATCACGTAATATGGTGGAACCAATTCAAGGGAGGGCTGGATTATGCGGTATACATAACAACAGCGACACAGTATGACGGCAGCCTATCCGGCGCCAGGCTCGAAGAGGCAGTGTCATGGGGAAAGATAAAGGAGAAAGGAAAGCACGTCACAATAGACGGCGACGCAACCATAATACTCCCAATAATGTTTTCCGCGCTCGATTTGATATGAGCAAAGTATAAATATCACAATTAACACAAAACGAGTAACAGTGATAATATGGTAACACAACAACTTGTTGAATCCAAAAATGATGTAAGAAACGGTTTGATAGCGCAACTAAATGACTGGATCGCTGATTATGGCGCAGTCGGCAGGGCAAATAAATTACTAGTCCTAGAAAAAGGCGCGCTTGTCCGTTTAAAGAATCTTGTTAAAAACTCGCCGGCAGAAGAGCTTATTGACATATCATCTTTACCTGTTTTTAGAAAGGACGGACACGGCGGAAAAATCAGTAAGGAAATAGCATTAGGCATTGAAGAATACGTAAGGAAAAAGGAATTAGAAAGCCAGTTAAGGAAAGATACATCCAATTAGATCAATAGTAAGCAAGGTACGCGTATTGTACCTTCCTCTTTTTTCAATCTCTTCAAGCCTGTTCAATACTAACTTGGCCTCTTTGCATTCTCTTTTGTAAGCACTCACGAAAACGCTAAAGTATCTTTTGTCTATTGATCTCTCCATGAGCAATATGTCAAGCGCCTTTTCTTCTACTGATGCTGTGACCTCAGACAATCCGAAATCTATCAGGTACAGCTCTTCTGATTTGCTGACAATAACATTGGCAGGAGTATAATCGCCATGTACTATGTTGTTATTGTGGAGTATCGCAGCATATTTTCCTAAAACCCGAAACAAGTTTAATGACAGCCTCGTTTTATTTTTAGAATTCAACATATCATTAAGCAGCTGTCCGCTGATATGGCTCATAAATATGTCATATTTGTCAACAAGAAGCACCTTTGGCGAATTTATTCCAAAAGAGGAGACAAGCCCCATTATCCTTGCCTCATTTTTTGTCCTTTTAATCCTTAGACTGCTGTCTATTTCCTTTATTCTGTAGTTTTTTTGCAGTCTCCTTTTTACTACTCCATCAAATTCCATGAAGCTTGCAAGATATACGCACGATTCGGCGCCTTCTGAAAACTTTTTCATTTCCATTGGATCACTGTTTTGTCTATTCTGTATTTCTGGTTTACTGTGCATTCAGATTTCTGAACTTTAACACCCGCCTTTAGCATTTTTTCTGCCACCATGGCAATCGTCGCTCCATTATCTGCATTAAATTCATTTGGCGCAACGCCAAATCTTATCTTATGGTCTTTTGCTATTGTGTTCAGCATCATTTTCAGCCTGTTGCTCTGCGCAACTCCTCCGCACAGTATCAATTCTTTTTTTCTTGTAAGGAAAAGCGCTCTTTCTGTGGCCTCGCAAAGCATGGAGAATGCGGTTTCCTGTAATGAGTATGAAACGTCTTTTGCGCTGTTAGTTTTTAGCAGACTCATAGCATTTGTCATCAAACCTGTGAATGTAAAATCCATTCCCTTTACTGTGTAAGGCATTGGGATATAACTGCCACCTTGGGCCACTTTTGCCACAGTTGAGCCCCAAGCGGGGTTAAGCTTTGCACCCCTGGCAAAAGTATCAAGCATGTTTCCCACTCCTATGTCAAAAGTCTCACCATAAACATGATAGTGCCTATATGGTTGGTCAACCAATGCAAGTATCTGGGAATTGCCGCCACTGACATACAGTGCAAGCGGATCATTCATCTTAAAAATGGTTTTTGCAACCTCTATGTGCGCCACAGCATGATTTACCGGAAATAGTGGGATATTATAACGGTCCGAAATCGATTTTGCAGCCACCTGCCCTATCTCAAGGCATGCTCCTAGTCCCGGACCCTTTGTGTAGCCTACTGCCTCAATGTCATTTATATCTATTTTTGCAGTCTTGAGTGCCCTAAGCAAAGTACTTCTCACATTGCCGGCATGAAAGTCTGCAACCCGTGCAGGAATTATCCCCTTGTTACCTATCTTGTACATGCTCCTTTCGTTTGCGAGCACTTTTCCCTTTTCTACGATTCCTATTCCCAATGTATGTGCACTACTCTCTATACCTAAAACAGGCATAAAATCAGTCTAAGCAAGATCCACGCTGGATTCCTTATAGCCTATGCTTACGAGGGCCTTTTTAGTAGCCAGCTTATGCTCTCCCTGTAATTCTATTACATTGTCCTTGTTTGTGCCACCGCACGCAAGAATACGCTTGAGGCTTTTTGTGGTTCTCTCTATTTCGTCAGGATTTATGCCTTCTACAACGGTCACGTACTTGTCAAACTTTGCCTTCTTCGTATATACCTTTATTTTAGTCTCTGTCTCTCTGTCAAGTATGTTGCATACACAGAGCTCCTTTGGTAAACCGCATCTAGGACAAATTTCTGCCATTTAGACCTTTGCACCTCTCTCCTTAAGTATCGTATTGATTCTGGCTATCGTTCGCCTTATCTCCCTTGTCTTTACAACCTTGCTTGAAACTCCTGTGCTCGCTATCTTTCTCTTCTCTATGTTGAGTTCAAGAACGAGCTGGTTAAGGGTTGTTTTCAAAGAATCCTGAGATAAAGCTCTAATGTCCTTTACCTTGATAATAACACCGTTCAGTAATATTATACCCTTTAAGTTTTTAAAGCTTATTTGTTTATTAGGTATTACCTGGATATGTGGAAGAAAGCCGGATGTTCCCGAAATAAAGGCATGGTTATTTTAATCTTTATTCCGCAATAAATACGCACTCTTTTTAATATATCAACCAGAGAGAATAATATGACCAAAAGCACGGAAAACATAAAAATACCTGATACGCTCATAGACCAGGTAGTGGGTCAGAAAAACGCAGTCGATATAATAAAAAAGGCAGCAAAGCAAAGGAGAAACGTGCTGCTGATCGGTGATCCGGGAACAGGCAAGACCATGCTGGCGCAGGCAATGGCAGAGCTGCTCCCTTCAACAGAGCTTGAGGATATACTAATATACAAAAACATAAACGACGAGAACGTTCCGATAGTAAAATCAGTAAAAACATATCCTGATGCAAAATCCCTGGAAAAACTTGGAGACGGGCAGGGAAGGCTCATACTCCAGAAAGAGCGCATGAAGAACAGGATGGGAATGAACAGGAGCAATTCAACAATTGCACCAATAGTATTCATTCTTGTCATAATACTTTTGGGATTAACGCTCTTTGGCGTTATAAAAGGGTATAACGTAATAGTCATTGCTGCACTTATCCTTGGAATTATGATATTCGGGTCAGTTGCGCTCCTGATAAGCGGGCTTGCAAGGCGTGTCGGCCTTCCTGGGATGGCAGATGGCAACGAGCCGAAACTGATAGTTGACGAAACCGGGCTTTCGCATGCGCCATTTGTAGACGCCACCGGTTCAAAGGCAGGTGCACTCTTTGGTGATGTAAGGCACGACCCTTTGCAGAGCGGCGGGCTTGGAACACCAGCACATCTCAGGGTTGAAAGCGGTGCAATACACAAGGCAAACAAGGGCGTTCTATTCATAGATGAAATATCAAGTCTTGATCCAAAATCCCAGCAGGAACTTCTTACGGCGATGCAGGAAAGGAAATATCCAATTACCGGACAGAGTGAAATGAGTTCTGGTGCATTAGTAAAAACAGAACCGGTGCCATCTGATTTCATACTTGTAGCTGCAGGAAACATCCAGGACTTGCAGCATATGCATCCAGCATTAAGATCAAGAATACGCGGCTACGGCTATGAGGTATTCATGGATTCCACAATAGAGGATAATGCAACTAACCGCGAACTGCTTATCCAATTCATAGCACAGGAGATTAAGAAAGACACAAAAATACCGCCATTTGATGAAAGCGCCATAGATGAAATAATACAGGAGGCAAAAAAAAGATCCGGCAGGAAGAAAAGGCTCACATTGATATTAAGAGACCTTGGCGGGCTTGTAAGGGCAGCGGGAGATATAGCCGTAGAGAAGAAGAAAAAGCTCGTAAGCAGGGATGACGTGATAGCCGCAAAGCATCTTGCTGCATCTATAGAATCGCAGATTGTAATGCAAGAACTGGAATTCAGAAAGGATTACAGGGTTTTCAGTACGCATGGTTACGCGGTAGGAAAAGTAAATGGACTTGCCGTTATGGGAACCAGAACAACATATGCAGGCGTAGTGATACCTATAGTCGCAGAGGTAACTCCTGCAGGATCAAGATCCGAAGGCAAATTTATACCGACAGGGAAGCTGGGAAAAGTTGCAAACGAAGCAGTGAAGAACGTAAGCGCAATAATAAAGAAGCACATGGGCAAGGATATAGCGAATTATGACATGCATGTCCAATTTCTGCAGATAGAGGGGGTTGAGGGCGACAGCGCCAGCATATCCGTTGCGGTCAGCATAATATCTGCAATGGAAAACCTTCCAATAGACCAATCAATAGCAATGACCGGTTCACTTTCTGTAAGGGGGGAGGTGCTCCCAGTTGGGGGCGTCACAACCAAGGTCGAGGCTGCCATCCAAGCCGGAATAAAGAAGATAATACTGCCTGCAAGCAACATAGATGATGTATCGCTCGGGAAGGACAAGCTAAAGGGAGTTACGCTAATACCTGCAAAAACATTTGCGGATGTATTGAAACATGCATTGAAGGACAGCGTTCGCAAGGAAGAGATAATAAAAGAGCTGCAAAGCTATGAAAGGGCTCCGAAAAGCATAGCCCCAAAAGAGAATAAAGTTAAGAGGACGACCAAACAAACTACAAAGAAAAATAAAGGAAAACTACAACAAAGGAAACGACCAGCACTACAAAAGAGGAGCCGAAAATGAAAACACCAAAAAAAGAGAAGAATGCAAAAAAAAGCCTTGAGGAATTCGGCGAAAGCATAGCGAAGGAAATAGAGCTGAAGAAGAACCCTAAATTTGTAACAGGCGCCCGCACACGATCAAATATAGTCTATAACGAGAAAAAGGGATTCCTATCATTGGGTCCGGCACAGGAGGAAAGAAATTTTCTGAACACTGCGCAATCAAAAAGATTCATGCAAACTGTAGCAATTGCTGCAAAATGCCACAAGTTCATAGACGAAAACCTTCACACAACAATAAGAGGCCTTTATTACCAGTTGAAGTATTCGCTTGGAGAGGACATAGATGAGAACATATTCAGCGAGCAGGCAGAATCGAATCCGCTTATAGAAGATCTTGAAGTTGCACTAGAATTAAAGAGAGAGGATCTCAACCTAAATGCGAACAGGAAGGGCGTGCTTGCGGGAAACGTAAGGATAATGGACACTTTCGGAAAGGACAAGCAGGAAATAGATGCAAGCAAGATGGGAAGAAGCGGATGGGCGATACCGAGCGACGTTGACAACGACATAGAGTTTGTAGACATAAAGGCAAAATACGTGCTTGTCGTCGAAAAGGATGCGCTATGGCAGATACTCAACGAAATGGGTTTATGGAAGAAGGAAAACCATATACTCATATCACCGCAGGGGCAGGCAGCAAGAGGGACAAGAAGACTCATAAGAAAATTTGCAGATCAGGGCCTGCCGGTATATGTATTCAACGATGCTGATGCCTGGGGATGGTATATCTACTGGACAATTAAGACTGGAAGCATGAATCTTGCATACATGGGAAACGAGATAGCGACCCCAGAGGCAAGATTCATAGGTGTGACGATGTCAGACATAGAAAACTATTCATTTCTTCAGAGCCTTACATTGAAAGCAACTGAGGTCGACCTTAAAAGGACGCAAGAAATGCTGTCGTATCCATGGATAAACAAGCACAAGGAATGGGCCGATGAGCTCAAGAAGGTGCTCAAGACGAAAACAAAGCTGGAGTCGGATGCACTCCAGGGGCCGAAACTTACATTTGTGGGCGATTACCTGAAAGAAAAAATAAACAACAAGGACTTCCTTCCATAATCTGTTTATACTCTGAGCAAAGCCGTTATCACTGTTACCTTTCCTAACTGCATTATTTGGCTTTTCTCATCTGCCATTTTTCTGACCTCTTCTGGTACCTGCAATGTGAACGCGTTTAAATTCGCAAACCTCAATATCCCTTCCAATAAACCAGAATCCGCAAGCGCCTTTGCCTTGTCCTTATTAGATTGGTTTCCCATGCCTCTAAAAAAATCTAGCAGCACGCCATTTATTCTCATTAATTTATTGGCCGGATCAATTGTATAATCTACAATCACACTTTTGTCCCGCGAAGAAAATTTGCCTGTAATTGCATGTCCGTTATAAAAAGCTGTGTACCCTATTTGTTTACCGCCTACCTGAAGACGATTACTAAGCTTCGCAGGTACACTTTTTTCTCTTAGTTCCTCCATTTTATCACTATATTTCCTTGATTCTTTATATATTAATAATTATCGAATGACCCTATACCTAGCTATGAAGCATAGCTTCTGCACGTTCCAAATCAAATGGAAGTAACATCGCCTTTTAGTTCAACGTAACCTTAACGGCTCCGATTTTTGGCACTATGAAATTATATAGCCAGGCCTCGACATAAGAGCACACAAAAGTAAGTATGAAGTAAAATATCGGATAAGCTACTATGGCCAATACTCCAAGGCTATGTGCTATCATTGGAACAAATGCAGACACCGGGACAACCAGCGACCTTACTGCATATACTATGCCTTCGAAAAGCCCTATTAAAGCTCCCAATATTCCCTCAATTCTCGCATAGGAATATGCTCCAATGCGCGTCAGTTCCCTGCCTTTAAACCACAGCATTACTCCTCCCACTTTTGAGGCAATGAAATTATAAACTATTGCGCTTATTCCAACGCATACGAAGAGTCCGGCGGCGAATAATACTGGGAATAACACAATGCTAACCAGTCCGAATGCCGCAAATAGTGCAGACCCTGATAGAAGCCCGACTATCGCTGCAATTATTCCTACAACAAATCCGATTACCGCTCCGCCTATTGCATATATCCTGCTTGCCGATAACGGATCAATTTTTTTAAGCTGGTTCTTGGTCAGATCAACTTTTATTCCGCCAAACCTTTCTGCCAAGGCATTATACAGCCAAGTCTCAATAGAAGTCACTACAAATCCTAATATAAAGAGCAATACAGGCATTACTACAAGCAGTGCTGCACCTATCCCGAGCAATATCAAATGTGAAGATCCAAATACTGAAGAGAATGCGCCAGCAAACAAGAATATGACCACTGCAATAACAAATCCTAGTATTGCATCTATCACTGCAACTATCTTAGCTGCCGAAATAACATCAATATGCTTCAATGTTATCATTTAACCCCCATTAACAAGAACACCAAAATAATAAATAGGTTTGCTAATTACACCCTTATTACTGGCTCTATTCCTGATATGTCAAGGCTCTTCAGTGCGGCATCAGGATTATCATAATATCTTTTGACGACCTCGCTTATGCTTTTTATGTCCCTTTTGCCCGCCTTGTTGAGCCTCTCCAGAATTACAGACCTTACCCTTTCCTCTGCCAGAATAGACGTTGGCGGAACACCAAGAAGGTTGGACAGCATGTCCCTGTATGTTATGCTTGGCAGTATAGGTGATCCACGCTGGGTCTTGTAATCGTATTTGTAAAGGTCGGAAAGCAGTACCTGCGTCTCTATCCCTGCTATTTCAGATATCTGGGTTATCTTTCTCTGTACTTTCGAACCCTTGTAAAATGCGGATACAACAATAAGTGCGTCTATTACCGGGACTATGTCCATCGGAACATCCATGGGCGTGTGCTGCAGCCTGTTTATTATGTCCCTTGAAGATGATCCGTGTATTGTGCCCATCGATATCTTGCCTATGTTCATAGCGGTGATCATGTCGTTTGCCTCGGCACCCCTTACCTCTCCTATAATTATAAGGTCCGGCCTCATCCTTAGCGCGTTCTTTACCAGTGCCTCCATGGGAACATCCTCACTGGTTTCAAGATTAC